>NZ_QTLK01000014.1:0-35559 GCF_003602705.1 Bacteroides sp. AM16-13 | reverse complement strand
GTACGTTCCGATCCACAGAGCGAATCCTGCTATCGACATGGCCAGTCCGCGAACCTTGGTGGGATACATCTCCGAGAGGAGTACAAACACCACGGCACAGATGGATACGGCACAGCAGAATACATAGAACAGGAAGAAAACAAGCAGGAAGAGGCTGGATACTCCCAGGGAATCTCCGAAGAGGAAGTAAAGACCGATAAGGACCAGAGAGAGCACCATGCCCGAAACTCCGTAATATACCAGCTTCTTGCGGCCCACCTTATCGATGATGACAAGAGCCAGAACCGTGGTCAAAGTATTGACTAGTCCTACCAGAACTTGGTAAAAAAGAGAATCTCCTCCTGAAAGTCCTGCGTTTTCAAAGATAGAAGGGCCATAATAAAGTACTGCGTTCACACCCATAAACTGTCCTAAAATCGCAATACACACACCGATAATAACAGCTTTGAAGATTCCAGGCTTCATCAATAAAGACCATTCCGATTTTGTTTCAGAGGTCAGCACAGATTTCGTTTCATTTAATTGACTTTTCGCTTCTGTAATTGAATTATATATTTTCTCTAATATATTTACAGCTTTCAATTCCTTTCCACGTACGATTAACCAGCGGGGACTTTCCGGAATAAAAAATATGATAATGAAGAATAAAATTGCCGGCAATGTTTCCATACCCAACATACCTCTCCATACTTCAGTTATAAATATTTTATTCAACCAATCCACACTTAATTGCGTACCACTCTCCGCCCATGCCAATAATTGATAGTTAACTAAATAAGCTCCCAAAAAACCAACTGTTACAGCCAACTGATACAATGACACCAAACGTCCTCTATACTGTGCCACAGCTACTTCAGAGATATAAAGAGGAGAAACAATGGAAACGACTCCTATCCCTACTCCACCTATTATCCGATAAATCACCAATTGAGTAAAATCGGCTGATAGAGCACATCCCAAAGCTGATGTAGAGAACAACACAGCTGAAATAACCATCGTAAGTTTTCTTCCTAACTTATCGCTTAAGATTCCAGCAAAAAGAACACCTACGATAGAGCCTACTAAAGCACATCCTACATACCATCCCTGTTGTAGTGTATCTAATTGAAAAAGTTGAGTCACTTGGGCAATTGTTCCCGATATAACCGCAGTATCATATCCGAACAAGAAGCCTCCCAATGCTGCCACAACAGAAAGGAATATAAGATAACCAAAATTGATTGTAGACTTCATAACATTTATTTTATTTCAAAATATTCTTTATATCTGTCATATAAATGACCAGCTTGCAGATAGGCTGATTGCGGACTCATAAAATGAGAAAATTCAAAAGTAATAGCCTTATCATATCCGGCACGTTTGGCTGCTTCCAACTTCATCCGAAGTTTATCAAACTTAATGGGTAGAAAACGAATAGGCATATCACGGTCAAAAGATTCGGCATTTGTCCAGCATTGCATACCATACTTGTCTGCTAATTTTTTATTGACAGAAAAGAACGCATCCAATTCGTCATAATCAATATGCCCATCTTGAAATGCACATGCATCTACCACATCATGAATTCCATCAAAAATTTCATCCCATTCTTTTTCGTGTTGTTGTACAGAAACGGCATCTTCTCTCGTCATTTTTGTCGTTCCCATGATTGCTTTTTTGCCATCAATCCAAGGAGATATAAAAGTAGGCAATCCATTGGATACATCTTTACATTGTTTACCTAATGTATGGAAGGCGCCAATCGCGCCTTTCGTTGCCCGGCTAATTTCACCACTGATATACCATCCTCCAAAACTTTTATACTTGGAACCATAATTTTCCCAAACTTCATCAATTACATATTTGTTATCTTCCACTTCCCAGGTCATATCCCCTGTGTCCCAGTATTTACCCGAATCGTATAGTCCAAAATAGAATTTCATTCCATACTTTTCAGCTAAACGTAAAAACACATCCACCAAGTCAACAGAAGGCATATAACAACCTTTCTTCAATAAATAAGGAGAAGGAAAAGTGACAAACTTACGATAACCAGAACGGATCATTATTACTGTATCAATTCCTATATTTTTCATGTGCTGAAAATCCAAGTCCCATTCTTTCTCACCCCAGTTCTGATGTGGAATATCATGTGATATTTCATCCAAAAAAGTTCCGGTAATTTTTAGGCCATTGTTTTTAGGAACAATAAGTTTACTTTCTAAATCATCAGTTGCCATTACCGTACTAGCACTAACTTTTGAAGTACAAGATTCAAATAAAGTTGGTACAGTCAAGGCTGACGCGCCAGCCAATGTGGCTTTTTTTAGAAAATCTCTACGATCTAATGTTTTCATATTAGTTTAATTAAAACAGCTGTTAACACTTATATTATTATTACCTATTGAATATACTGTCCTGTAATATCTACTTTTTTATTATTGAAAGGATCTAATATCTGATCAATCAAAATTGCCATTTCACTTCGTAGGATGTCTCGATTCATATCAAAGTCCTTCAATTCAAATTCATTCCATATCTCTTCTACCCTACCCTCTTTCATCTCAAAACCTTCTTTTTCGGCAATTCCTCCTATTAACTCTGTAGCTTTCTGAATTGATATGGTATTATTACCTTCGAATACTTGCTTATTGACAAAAGGATAAACATCACCCAATCCTTTCAACTCATTTGCCAATAATAATGTATCCGCTCTGAACCACATTTGATTTGACCAGTCAACACTTTTACCTACACCTTTTAATATACCTGTTGAGCCGATACGTTGTAGTGACTTAAACATTGGGTGATCTAACTCAACATCTAAATAAGGCAATAAATATCCTTTTCCATCCAAAATCGCATTTTGTACTTCCCGAACAGATACTTCTCTTATATTTTTATCTTCTTTCACTGCAAGAGCTGCTAATGCTCCCGCTGCCTGCCCGATCTGCATAACCATCGGCTGCAAACGAGTGGTACCATTAATTATATTAGAAACAGATATTGATTTTTCAGCAACAATCAATCCTTCAACATCTTTCGGAATCAAAGTTCCTAAAGGTAAACCGTATGACGGTATCGGATGAAAATAAAGATTAGGCAACTCTTCATATCCATGATAACGCGTATGATGATGGTCCACAGGATAATTCCCCACGGCAATACAAGTACGATAAAGAGGTTGAGACTGCCTGAACGGTTCACAAGCATGATTTAAATCAAAACGTACTAGCCCATGGATTCTCCTAGACTCTCTATGGTAAGGAATAAATGGCAATTTGTCGGCTGTAGGATATTCATCGTCAGCCAAGCCCAATGTATTAAAACCTAATTCATGTTGCAGAAAATAAACGAAACACATCGTATAATGTTTTGCATATTTCAAGGCTTCTTCACGTTCCTCACGGGTCATTTCAATCAAGTTTACATAATAATCATTGCCTTCTATCGGCCAATTAATCATGTATTTATTATTAGGAAGTTTTCCATAAGTTATCATCATGTCTTTAGACCATACACGATCCGGTTCTTTAGGCGTGATACAAACATGACTGGCACAAGCACAAGCAAATTCATCCTTATTATATCCTTCAGGACAAGGAATAGTCACATCTTTACCATAATCTTTCAAGATTGCTACGTATGTAATATCCTGAACTATATTATTTTTCTCTTCCGGAGCGATATCTTCTTTAGTATCATGACGGCTTTCCATACCGACATCATATTTCACCCCGCACATTTTTGCTATATCCCCCAATTCAGTACCATCAATCAATATTTTAGCATGTATTTTTTTGATTGTATTATCTTTCATCTGAATTTGAGCAATCCAAGCATCATTCTCTCTTTCCAACTTTACCAAAGTAGCATTATGCCATACTTTTAGATTTTTCTCCGCGTCAACCATTTCATGGAAAATTTTATTTCCGACTGAAGGTTCAAACAACACTGCACTCACCCAACCGGTTTTTAGAGAATCAAGTCCGCCATAATAATCAGCCAAATGTTCGCGAAACTCACCAAACAAACCTGCCGGTAAATCATAGTTTCCGTCAACAGCACTTACACCTGCAGATGTAAGCATTCCACCCAGCCATTCTGTTTCTTCTACTATCAATGTTGCAGCCCCCATTCGAGCAGACTGAATACCAGCAGTCACTCCACTGGCACCTCCACCAATAATTAGCACATCAACAGAATCATCTGAATGAGAGCATGCTGTAAAACACAAAGCAAATAATAAACACAGACCTAAAAAATAGTTTCTCATACTAAATTCATTTAAGGATATAGAGTTTTATTAATAATATCACGGCACAAATATAGCTATATTTATTAAATAAACAATAGATAATAAAATATTTTATTAATAAAATCATTATTTCTTGCATTATTAATTAATAGAAGGGGGAATTACCTCACAAATCGTCTTCTTTCATTTATTATATCCACAATCGTCCATAGCTACATTATCCTATATATAAATCCATTACATAGTATATAGGAAATATAACATTCAAGATATTCTAATTTTCAAGGCTTCAAAACCACGTATTAATAAAAAAATTAATTATCTTTGTGTGAATTACCAAATATGCATAGTTATGAACCAACAATTCTTGAAAGAAATAGAAAAGGGCTCTAAAAGTGCTCTCGTCAAAAAGAGGATTATTACACATTATATATATAATGGAAGTTCCACAATTCCCGATCTTTCAAAAGAGCTGGATTTAAGTGTACCAACCGTCACCAAATTTATCGGTGAAATGTGTGATGACGGATATATTAATGATTATGGCAAATTGGAGACTAGTGGCGGACGCCATCCCAACCTCTATGGGCTTAATCCGGAATCCGGTTACTTTTTGGGTGTAGACATCAAAAGATTCGCCGTCAATATCGGACTGATAAATTTCAAAGGTGATATGGTAGAATTGAAAATGAATATACCTTATAAGTTTGAGAACTCAATCGAAGGGATGAATGAGTTATGCAAGCATATTCTCAATTTTATAAAGAAGCTCACTATTAATAAAGAGAAGATCTTAAATATTAATGTAAATGTGTCGGGACGTGTAAATCCTGAATCAGGGTATAGCTTCAGTCAATTCAATTTTGAGGAAAGGCCGTTGGCGGATGTATTATCCGAAAAATTGGGATATAAAGTAACCATTGATAATGACACGCGTGCCATGACTTATGGCGAATACATGCAAGGCTGCGTGAAAGGAGAAAAGGATATCATTTTTGTAAATGTAAGCTGGGGAGTAGGTATCGGAATTATTATTGATGGTAAGATTTATACCGGAAAATCCGGATTCTCCGGTGAATTTGGACACATGAGTGCTTATGATAATGAGATAATCTGCCATTGCGGAAAAAAAGGTTGCTTGGAGACGGAAGCTTCCGGATCGGCACTTCATCGTATCTTATTAGAGCGTATTCTAAGTGGGGAAAGTTCCATTCTATCTACACGAATCGCCACAGAGGAAAACCCGATCACTCTTGATGAGATCATTGCCGCTGTGAATAAAGAAGACCTGCTTTGCATTGAAATTGTAGAAGAAATCGGACAGAAACTAGGCAAACAGATTGCCGGGCTAATCAATATCTTCAACCCGGAACTGGTCATTATAGGTGGAACTTTATCTTTAACCGGTGATTATATCACCCAGCCCATAAAAACAGCCGTACGCAAGTACTCTCTAAATCTGGTTAATAAAGATTCAGCCATCATCACATCTAAGCTGAAAGACAAAGCCGGCATCGTTGGCGCTTGTATGCTCGCACGCAGCAGAATGTTTGAAAGCTAGTTTTATCTTCTACGCTGGGAGAAAAAGTTATCTATAAAGCGAACGATATAGACTACGGCTACTCCGGCAACCACTAAAACAATAATACGACTCAACATAGATTACATTTTTATATTTCACATCTATTACATACGCAGGATTTCCCTTTTAAAATAAGAATAGGGAATCCTGTAAAAATTAGAACGCTGATTATTAATTAATAATCAGCGTTCTAATTTGAGAGCCGCTAGCCAGACTTGAACTGGCGACCTACGCGTTACGAATGCGTTGCTCTACCAACTGAGCTATAGCGGCGTTTGTCTCTCGTTTACGGCGTGCAAAATTACAGCTTTATTTGAGAAAACAAAAAGAATCCGATTATTTTTTGAGCATAATTTTTAAATCAACTTTTGTTGACGTAATCTAGAACTTTTCTTTGCGTTCAAATTTCCCGTCCTCGGTATAGTACTTCCATGTACCCTTCGGTTTATTATTTGCATACTTTCCACGAAGCTTCAATGTCCCATCTTCATAATATTCACGGTAACGACCGTGACGTTTTCCTTCCTTTACTTCCACTTCACTCTTCAACGCTCCCTCCGGATAAAACTCCCTCAAAACGTTTCCTTCAAACTTTTCGACATAGAAACGCTTCAATTCGCTCATCTGTTCTTTTTCAGTTTCAGCATCTTCGTTCATTTCCTCATCATCTTCATCGGCAGCAACGGCAACAACCTCCTCCGGTTGATATGGACTGTAATCCATCACATATTGCAAAGAAGCTGACCGTCCATCTCCTATAACCTGCATAGTCCAGTAAGGAAACGAATACAGAATATCTTTATTGGATTGTATTTCATTCCATGTGGCAGGATTCATCATAGGTTTCAGTTGGGAATAAAACTTGTGCACATCCGTATATAAGAAAATGGTAGAACTTGACTTTAAATAGGAAAGCGCATTTTCAAATCCCGGATTATTTTTCAATAAATTCTTCTGCTCGTAATCTTCCACAAAAGAGAGCAAAGATGCAGCCTTATTACTAAAAACTACATAATCATCGACATAAGTATAATATGGCTTTTCAAATTTATCAAATAGTTTTCCAAAGAACAGGCGGAAAAAGCCTTTCATTTCGACGTAATTAATCTCGAAATCTTTATAATTAACCGTCTTTATCTTAACCGGACTGCGCCGCTTAATCTTCTTTTCTATTAATTCCATGTTCTTACGGGCATCTTTTATACTTTTAGCTCTGATAGCCAGAATTAGTTCTGGGTCATGTCCCAACAACCCCGGTTCGGATTGCGTAATAGCAAATTCTCCCGACATCCAACTCAAAAAGTTTTCTTCCAAAGATATCCCGAATAGCCCTTCAATCTTTTTCCGGGAACTTTGATAAGAATCATACAATTGTTTATTATGAACCGACATCGCATTCTCCAGCTCTTTTACAAAAGTTACCGGGTTGTTGAAACCTATATTGGTATAAAGAGCCGTCCGCCCGGACAGAATCTCATGCGCTTTCATTTTATGTTTTCCCGAATTCAATAAAGCAGTGACATAAGGATCGGCAGAATCTTTTCTCAACGTATACCCTTTCACTTCCATCCGCTCCTTATCCGTATTTAGGTAAAGTCCGGCAAAATTCATAGAATTGCTAAACAGATCAATGTATTCGTTTCTTGCCCCCAGATAAATAGACATGAATTGAGGTACGCGCGCATAATTAATAAAGACTCTGACAAGCCCCTTACCGGAAACCAACTTCTCCGTTTCAATAAAAGACTGGTCAAGTCCGATTTTGGGTTTATTACGCGAATCAATAGCCGATTCGACAAGCCCGGACGTATAAGATCCTACCAAATGATTATCCACAAAAGCAATATAGAAAATATCCCTTGTTTCGGGATCACGCATTTCAAGGATATTAATGCCGTTATGCATCCGGTTGGTGACAGTAAAGCCACTCATGACCAATACGGTTTCCACCTGGTCTTTCAATAAATCCATTTTCGATGTTTTCTGCATATCCAGAATCAGCAGAAAATCCCACTTTGTGGCACGGGTCTTGTGAAGCGAAATAAGCATATCCCGTTCACCAACAAGCGACAACAACACTTTATTGCTTTTGACTACCGAATCGAGCTTCTCTACACTCTCCGTTACTTCCTCGAAAGATTTCGCTTTCTTCAGACATTGCCATGTTTCACTTCCACTAAACTTTTCCCAATCTTCAATCGGAGCCGATGATTGAATGATAAACGCAGCATCTTCGGGAACCAGATAGATTTGCTGAATATTACGATCAGGCGAAACAAATAAATAAACTACGGAATATACAACATATACCGCCAAAGCTAATGCAGCCACAACTAAAGTTCTCTTTACAATTTTCGAGGTACTTTTTTTCTTCTCCGGGCCTGCATATTGCTCTTCTTGCCCGCAATTTAATTCATTCATTATTGATCTGTTATAAACTTGAGTGGACAAAGATACTAAAAAAACTATTCTGAATAAAACATAAACCATTGACTCGTATCGTAAATATGTACTAACTTTACAGCATGAAAAAGAAATTCCAACTCGAAGTTCCGGGAGGAGCCGATAAAGTCTTGCTTCATACTTGTTGTGCTCCTTGTTCATCAGCCATTATTGAATGTATGATGCAACATCATATCACCCCCGTCATTTATTATTGCAATCCTAATATTTATCCGCAGGAAGAGTATATGATAAGAAAAGAAGAATGTACGCGCTATGCCCAATCATTGGGATTGGAGATTATAGATGCTGATTACGATCATGAAAACTGGCGATGTCACATAATAGGAATGGAGCAGGAACCTGAAAGAGGAGGACGTTGCCTGCGTTGTTTTAAACTGCGTTTATTGGAGACAGCCCGTTACGCACACGAACATGGTTTCTCTGTAATTACCACGACACTTGCCTCCAGCCGTTGGAAAAGTCTGGAGCAGATCAATGAAGCCGGACAATATGCTACCGCCTTTTACCCGGATGTTACATACTGGGAACAGAATTGGCGGAAAGGGGGACTTAGCGAACGACGTATTGCCATCATTAAAGAATATAACTTTTACAACCAACAATATTGCGGTTGCGAATTCAGCATGAGAAAAGAAGAATAAAACAAACCTGTCATCACCAGCCAATCAATGAATCGAAATAAAAAAGGTAAAAACAGAAAACTATTCAAAAAGAAATCACACTCTAATAATAGATTAGGATGTATCATCGCCATTATTGTGCTCATTCCTATTCTTTTTGGTGTTTATTTGTATTGCCAGCAGATTAATATCCAGAAAAATAACGAACCGCAAACTGATACTTCCTTTCAAATTCCACCCGGCAAAGATCTGGAGACACCTATATCACTAATTCCCCGGCAAGAACAAATCATCCGGCATAGCGGATATACGGTATCATACAACAAAGATTTAAAAATCCCCAACTGGGTTTCTTACGAATTAACCAGGGAAGAAACCAAAGGAAAAGAAAAAAGAGGTAATCGTTTTATTGCCGATCCATTAGTGACAGGGCCGATTGCAACGAATGCCGACTATACCCGTTCAGGATATGACAAAGGTCATATGGCTCCCGCAGCAGATATGAAATGGAGTCCTGAAGCCATGAAAGAATCATTTTATTTCAGCAATATGTGTCCGCAACATCCACAACTAAACAGAAGAGGATGGAAAAATCTGGAAGAAAAGATCCGGGATTGGGCTATAGCAGACAGCGCCATCATTATTATATGTGGCCCTATTATTGAAAAACATCCCAAAACAATCGGAAAGAATAAAGTCGTAGTACCTCAAAAGTTTTTTAAAGTAGTCCTTTCTCCTTTTGTCAAGCCGATGCGAGCTATCGGTTTCTTATTCAATAATGAGCAGGCAGTAGAACCTCTATCATCCTATGCAGTAACAATAGATAGCATCGAGAGCCTGACTAACATGGATTTCTTCGCACCTCTGCCCGATGAGATAGAAAACAAAATAGAAGCAGATATTAATTACTCCCTGTGGCCTAATTAAGTAGCAAAACTCGTTTCTCTGAAATGAATTCATTTCCCTGTGCCAATGGCATTCTAGTTACAAACAGACTCTCACTTCAATAAAAGGGAGTTGTTGTATTACTCTCAAGGTTTCACATTGTAACGTCAAGAGATTGTCTATTCCCACATATTGTAGGAAAGTATTCTCTTATTTTATGAGAAAATATTCCCATATATTGCGGGAAAATAGTCCCACAATATATGGGAATAATGGAACTACGCTGGAAACAAAAAGATAATTGCAATGAATGCCAAGCAGCACAATAAGCAACTGAATAAATCAAGCAAGGCAGACGTAACGTGAAAGAATGAATTCACAATCGCATCGAAAGAAAACATACTTTTGATGTAGTCGCCTTATGATTCATCCTAAAAAGAGAACACTCCTATCCAAATTCTTTTTATCTTTGACGAACTTTTTAAATACACCTCAAAAGATGAAGAAAAAAAAGAGAAATATTCTACTATCAATTCTAATCGGAGCATTCCTCCTTTGTGCAGTTGCCGGAGGCACCTTTTATTATTATCTGTTTGCCCCCCAATTTCACCCACCTAAAACCGTATATATTTATGTAGACCGGGATGATACTGCCGATTCTATTTACCATAAAATAAAAGAATTCGGGCATGTCAATAAGTTCACCGGATTCCAGTGGATGGCAAAATACAAGGATTTCGATCAGAATATCCATACCGGTCGTTATGCCATTCGCCCCAATGACAATGTTTATCATGTATATAGCCGTTTTTCCAGAGGTTATCAGGAGCCTATGAACCTTACTATCGGAAGCGTCCGGACATTAGACCGATTGGCGCGAAGCATCGGCAAGCAGCTCATGATAGACTCTGCCGAAATCGCGAGCCAACTGTTCGACTCTACTTTCCAAGCGCAAATGGGATATACCAGCATAACACTCCCCAGTCTTTTCATACCGGAAACCTATCAGGTATATTGGGATATGAGCGTAGACGAATTCTTCAAACGAATGAAGGACGAACACGAACGATTTTGGAATAAAGATCGCCTGGCACAAGCCACCGCCATCGGCATGACACCGGAAGAAGTCAGCACACTTGCTTCCATCGTTGAAGAAGAAACCAACAACAACGAAGAAAAGCCAATGGTAGCCGGATTGTATATCAACCGGTTACATCAAGATATGCCCTTACAAGCAGATCCCACTATCAAATTTGCCCTGCAGGATTTTGGCCTGCGCCGAATTACCAACGAGCATTTAAAAGTCAATTCTCCCTATAATACCTATATAAATACCGGATTACCTCCGGGTCCCATCCGTATTCCTTCTAAAAAGGGAATAGATAGCGTGTTGAACTATACCAAACATAACTATATCTACATGTGTGCCAAAGAAGATTTTTCCGGAACTCACAACTTTGCCTCCAATTACGCCGACCACATGGCAAATGCAAGAAAATACTGGAAAGCCCTGAATGAAAGAAAGATTTTCAAGTAAATTTGTGATAAAACGAACGGAAAAGCCTATCTTTGCCCGATAGATTAACAAACTGTGATCAACACTAAATAAAAGAAATAGATATGAGCAAGCAACTCTTACTTGGCGATGAAGCCATTGCACAAGCTGCACTGGATGCCGGACTTTCAGGCGTTTATGCCTATCCGGGTACTCCTTCAACTGAAATTACGGAATATATTCAAATGGCCCCTATAACGACCGAACAGAATATACACAACCGTTGGTGTGCCAATGAAAAAACAGCGATGGAAGCTGCGTTGGGTATGTCTTTCGTAGGTAAACGGGCATTAGTTTGTATGAAGCACGTAGGTATGAATGTAGCTGCCGACTGTTTCGTCAACTCTGCCATCACAGGCGTGAAAGGCGGATTGATTGTGATAGCCGCAGACGATCCCAGTATGCACTCCTCGCAGAACGAACAGGACAGCCGTTTCTACGGAGATTTCTCACTGATACCGATGTACGAACCAAGCAATCAGCAGGAAGCGTATGATATGGTATACAGTGGCTTCGAATTCTCTGAAAAGCTAGGCGAACCGATCCTGATGCGTATGGTAACCCGCCTGGCACACTCCCGTTCAGGAGTAGAACGCAAAGAGCAAAAGCCGCAGAACAGCATCTCTTTCAGCGAAGATCCGCGTCAGTTCATCTTGTTGCCGGGAAATGCCCGCAAACGCTACAAAGTATTGCTTGCCCGCCAAGACGAATTTATCAAAGCTTCAGAAGAATCGCCCTATAATAAATATACAGACGGTCCTAACAAAAAGCTGGGAATCGTAGCTTGTGGTATCGGTTACAATTATCTGATGGAAAACTATCCGGAAGGTTGCGAATATCCGGTACTCAAGATCGGCCAATATCCATTGCCTAAAAAACAATTGCATCAATTGATCGAGTCTTGTGACGAAATCCTAGTTCTGGAAGACGGACAACCCTTTGTAGAAAAACAATTGAAAGGTTATCTGGGTATCGGCGTTAAAGTAAAAGGACGCCTCGACGGTACTCTGTCACAGGACGGAGAGTTAAATCCGGACTCTGTAGCCCGTGCCGTAGGTAAAGAGAATAAATCGGAATTCGGTATTCCTTCTGTTGTAGAAATGCGCCCGCCTGCACTTTGCGAAGGCTGCGGACACCGCGATATGTATATCACGCTGACCGAAGTTCTGAAAGAAGAATATCCATCTCATAAAGTATTCAGCGATATCGGCTGTTATACATTAGGTGCAAATGCTCCTTTCAATGCAATTAATTCATGCGTGGATATGGGTGCTTCCATTACGATGGCAAAAGGTGCCGCTGACGGAGGTCTTTTCCCGGCCGTAGCTGTCATCGGCGACTCAACGTTCACCCATTCCGGAATGACCGGACTATTAGATTGCGTGAACGAGAACGCCAGTGTAACCATCGTCATCTCCGACAATGAAACCACCGCCATGACAGGTGGACAGGATTCTGCCGGAACTGGACGCATCGAAGCGATCTGTGCAGGTATCGGAGTAGATCCGGCCCATATCCGTGTAGTTACTCCATTGAAGAAAAACTATGAGGAAATGAAGCAAATCATTCGCGAAGAAATAGAATATCGTGGTGTATCTGTCATTATCCCACGCAGAGAGTGTATCCAGACATTAGCACGCAAAAAAAGAAGTAAGTAAGCCATGAAAAAAGACATTATATTATCAGGAGTCGGCGGACAGGGAATTCTGTCCATTGCCACAGTAATCGGCAAAGCTGCCTTGAAAGAAGGATTATACATGAAACAAGCGGAAGTGCACGGAATGAGTCAACGCGGAGGAGATGTCCAATCCAATCTCCGCATCAGCGACCAGCCGATTGCTTCAGACCTGATCCCGTCAGGCAAATGTGATCTCATCATCTCATTGGAACCGATGGAAGGATTGCGTTACCTCCCCTACCTTAGCCCTACCGGCTGGTTGGTGACTAACGAAACCCCGTTTGTCAACATCCCCAATTATCCGGAAACAGACAAAGTGATGGCAGAAATCAACAAACTGCCTCATAAGATAGTATTGAACGTAGACAAAGTGGCAAAAGAAGTAGGCTCCGCCCGCGTTGCCAACATTGTCTTACTGGGAGCAACAATCCCATTCCTGGGCATTGATTACGAAAAAGTGCAAGACAGCATCCGCGAAATCTTCCTGCGTAAGGGAGAAGCAATTGTAGAAATGAATCTTAAAGCATTGGCAGCCGGCAAAGAAATTGCGGAAAAGCTGATGCAATAAAAGGCATTACCATGAGTACACAATACTGGGAAGAAGAATTAGAAACCATGAGCCGGGAGAAGTTGCAGGAATTGCAGCTTCAACGGCTTAAAAAAACAATTAATATAGCTGCGAACGCTCCATATTACAAAGAAGTTTTCAGCAAACATGGCATCACAGCAGATAGCATACAGTCATTGGATGATATCCGCAAAGTACCTTTTACTACCAAATCTGACATGCGCGCCCACTACCCGTTCGGACTGGTGGCAGGTGATATGAGCAATGATGGTGTACGTATTCACTCTTCCAGTGGTACCACCGGAAACCCGACTGTTATCGTTCACTCACAGCACGACCTCGATTCCTGGGCCAACCTGGTAGCCCGCTGTCTGTATGCAGTAGGAATACGCAAGACTGACGTTTTCCAAAACAGCTCCGGATATGGTATGTTTACAGGAGGTTTGGGCTTCCAATACGGTGCAGAACGCTTGGGCTGCCTGACAGTCCCTGCCGCTGCAGGAAACAGTAAACGACAGATTAAATTCATCAACGACTTTAAGACTACCGCTTTACATGCTATCCCCAGCTATGCCATCCGCCTTGCAGAAGTCTTCCAGGAAGAAGGACTCGATCCCAAAGGAACCACACTGAAAACCCTGGTTATCGGTGCCGAACCCCACACCGACGAACAACGCCGGAAAATAGAAAAGATGCTGGGCGTAAAAGCATACAACAGCTTCGGTATGACAGAGATGAACGGCCCCGGTGTTGCCTTCGAATGTCAGGAACAGAATGGAATGCACTTCTGGGAAGACTGTTATCTGGTAGAAATTATCGATCCAGAAACAGGCGAACCCGTTCCGGAAGGAGAAATCGGAGAATTAGTACTTACGACTCTCGATCGTGAAATGATGCCGTTAATTCGCTATCGTACCCGCGATTTAACCCGTATTCTTCCCGGAAAATGCCCATGTGGCCGTACCCATATCCGTATCGACCGTATCAAGGGACGTAGTGATGATATGTTCATTATCAAGGGAGTAAACATCTTCCCGATGCAGGTAGAAAAGATTCTGGTACAATTCCCCGAATTAGGCAGCAACTACCTGATTACGCTGGAAACTGTCAACAACCAAGACGAGATGATCGTCGAAGTAGAATTAAGCGACCTTTCTACCGACAATTATATTGAACTGGAGAAGATCCGCAAGGATATTACCCGCCAATTGAAGGATGAAATATTGGTGACTCCTAAAGTTAAACTGGTAAAGAAAGGCTCTCTCCCGCAAAGCGAAGGAAAAGCCGTCCGGGTGAAAGACTTAAGAGACAACAAGTAACGATTCAAATATCCATGTGCTAATATACCAACCGCCGTTTTCACCATGCGGAATGGAATATTAGCACATTATTAATTAATATCATACAGCATGCAATTACTTAAAAAAAGAATTCTGCAAGACGGAAAATGCTACGAAGGAGGTATCCTGAAAGTAGACGGTTTTATTAATCATCAAATGGACCCTGTCCTGATGAAATCAATCGGAGTCGAGTTTGTCCGTCGTTTTGCAGCCACAAACGTAAATAAGATTATGACAATCGAAGCCAGTGGCATCGCCCCGGCTATCATGACAGGCTACCTGATGGATTTACCAGTTGTATTTGCAAAGAAGAAGTCTCCTAAAACCATCCAGAATGCACTAAGCACCACTGTGCACTCATTCACTAAAGATCGTGATTATGAAGTCGTTATCAGTGCCGATTTCCTCACTCCAAATGACAATGTTCTTTTCGTGGATGACTTCCTCGCGTATGGCAATGCCGCATTAGGCATTATCGACCTCATCAAGCAATCCGGAGCAAATTTGGTAGGAATGGGATTCATTATTGAAAAAGCCTTCCAAAATGGGCGTAAAAAACTTGAGGAGCAAGGCGTCAGAGTAGAAAGCCTGGCTATCATTGAAGATTTATCCAATTGCTGCATTAAAATCAAAGACGAGTAGATTAATTGGCGAGTAGATTAATTAGGATTGAAATACTGCCCTTTATCTTTCGTTCTTTTCCCATATTGCACCGCATGCTGCGGACAAACATGATAACATGCCAGGCATGAGGTGCAATCCATCCCCCAAACAGGCTTTCTGCCCATCATCATAATATTCCCTACCGGACAACTCTTCTCACAACGCCTACATCCAATACAAGCATCCGTAGTATAAAAATTCTCGGGAGACATCTGAAAGCGATTAAATAAAGGATTGATAATCCTCGTCTTAATAAAAGGAATACTCCCTTCATGACAAAGAAACAACTCTTCCCTCCTACTTATTGAAGCATTAATTTGATTGACAGTCGGAATAGCATCTGCCAGTTTTTTCTCCTCTAGTTCTTTCTTATCTACGTCAAAACCGGGAAGCAATACATAATTATTGGGCATAGTCACAGAAAAGCCTGCATGACACTTCCAGCCTTTATGACTCAAAGCCTTCTCCAGCACCTGCTGCGTAAGCCCGGTATCATCCCCACAGGAACAAACAAAAAACAAATATTGTCTTTTATACCCCTTTAAAGAGAGTTGCCGAATAAAATTAAGTACGATTGCAGGAGGCGCCCACGAATAGACAGGAAATACAAAACCGATCTTTTCATCTTTCCGCAAACAAAACTCAAACGTTCTGTTCTTTAACGCATCGGGAATAAAAAACAATTCTTCTTTTTGCTCTTTGGAAAGCTGATTTGCAATCCATTTAGAATTACCTGTACCGGAGAAATAGAATATCATAGAAAAGTATATAAAAAAGCCGCATCGACGATGTGATGAAACTCTGATAGAACAAGATTTGAGCGCTCGCCCTCTTTGTAATCCACCGGCTTAAAGCTGTCCCGAAGGATGTGGCCCGCCATTGAAGAACGAAGCTTTCTCGGTGCATCAGATTAATTTGAAGAGTTTCCCGATCCAGTCGATACGGCTAATATTTTTGTATCACAAATGTAATAAGAATACATGAAACTAACAAGAAAAAAAAGGATTTTGTTTGCCAACTAACATTTTTTTTATTCCCTTTCATCTGCCTAACAAAAGAAAAGTGCCAGTTACTAGCTTAGTAACTGACACTTTGTAACTCGTAAACTATTGATGCTTAAGCAGCTTTTGCTTTTGCAACTACAGCTTTGAAAGCTTCCGGGTGATTCATAGCTAAATCAGCCAAAACCTTACGGTTTATTTCAATACCGGCTTTGTGCAGACCGCCCATCAATTTAGAATAAGACATTCCTTCAAGACGTGCAGCAGCGTTGATACGTTGTATCCAAAGAGCGCGGAAGTTTCTTTTCTTATTTCTACGGTCACGGAACGCGTAAGTCAAACCCTTTTCCCAAGTGTTTTTAGCTACGGTCCATACATTCTTTCTTGCACCAAAGTAACCTCTGGTTAATTTCAAAATTTTCTTTCTTCTTGCTTTTGAAGCAACATGATTTACTGATCTTGGCATAGTTTTACTTTTTTTGAATGTTAGCGCCGCTACTTCACGCAGCGAACTTCAGGCTAATGCATTCGGTTAATACTTTAATAATACTTTTACGCTTTTGATTACTTCATTGCTAAGAGTTCCTTAACCTGGCTTACATTTGTTGTATCAACAGTTGTAGAGTAGCACAGATTTCTTTTTCTCTTCTTAGTTTTCTTAGTCAAAATGTGACTGTGAAAAGCGTGCTTTCTTTTGATTTTACCTGTTCCGGTAAGGGTAAACCTTTTTTTAGAACCGGAGTTAGTCTTCATCTTTGGCATCTTACTTGTTTTTAAATTATTAAATATATAATGGCAACGCACTATACCTGCGCGTTACGCATCTTTTCTTATTCTTCGCCCTTTTCCGGCTTCTCTGCTTTTTGTGCAGGAGCAGCAGGTTTCGGTGCTCCAGCTGTTGCCGGCTTTTTAGGAGCTTCTTTCTTTTTCGGAGAAAGCTGAATAGTCATGCGCTTACCTTCCAGTATCGGCATTTGATCTACTTTAGCGTAGTCTTCCAAGTCATTTGCAAAACGAAGCAAAAGCACTTCACCTTGCTCCTTGAAAAGGATGGAGCGACCTTTAAAGAATACATAAGCCTTCACCTTATCGCCATCTTCCAAAAATCCTTTAGCATGCTTCAACTTAAAGTTGTAATCATGGTCGTCTGTCTGGGGTCCGAAACGGATTTCCTTCACATTAACCTTAACCTGCTTCGCTTTCTGTTCCTTCTGGCGTTTCTTTAATTGATAAAGAAATTTAGAATAATCAATAATACGACAAACAGGGGGTTGAGCATTAGGAGAAATTTCCACTAAATCCAATTCTCTCTCTTCAGCCATTTTCAGAGCCTGAAAGATTGGATATACTTTCGGTTCAATATCATCGCTTACTATGCGAACTTCCTTGGCACGAATCTGTTCATTGATTCTGTATTGCCCTTTTAGAGTGTCATTCTTCATTAAAAACGTTTACTTCCTAGTTTGATCTTTTTATTGTTATACTAAATATTTTATTCTGAAACGGCTGCAAAGTTACCATTTATTTATCATATTCTGAACTTCTTCGTTCAAAATTTTAGCAAATTCTTCAAATTTCATAGTTCCTTTGTCACCTTCGCCTTGTCTACGAACAGAAACTTCTCCATTTTCTGCTTCTTTTTCGCCGACAATCAGCATATAAGGAATACGTTTCATCTCATTATCACGAATCTTACGGCCGATCTTCTCGTTACGATCATCTACAATCGCACGGATTTCGTGTATCTTCAGATACATCTTCACCTGCTCTGCATATTCATTGAACTTCTCACTGATTGGCAGAATAACTACCTGTTCCGGTGTCAGCCACAATGGGAATTTACCGGCAGTATGTTCAATCAGTACGGCAACAAAACGTTCCATTGATCCGAACGGAGCACGGTGAATCATTACCGGGCGATGCTTCTGATTGTCAGAACCCATATATTCAAGTTCAAAACGTTCCGGCAAGTTGTAGTCAACCTGGATCGTACCCAGCTGCCAACGACGACCGATAGCGTCTTTCACCATAAAGTCAAGTTTAGGACCATAGAAAGCTGCTTCTCCATACTCAATCTTAGCAGGCAATCCTTTTTCCGCACAAGCCTCGATAATAGCCTGTTCAGCCTTCTCCCAGTTATCATCGCTACCGATGTACTTTTCACGGTTCACTTTATCACGCAAGGATATCTGTGCTTCAAAATTCTGGAAATCCATAGAACGGAACACGATAGATATGATATCCATCACACGAAGGAATTCATCTTTCACTTGTTCCGGACGGCAGAAGATATGCGCATCATCCTGTGTAAAGCTACGTACACGAGTTAAACCATGTAACTCACCACTTTGTTCATAACGACAAACCGTACCAAATTCTGCAATACGCAATGGAAGGTCCTTATATGAACGTGGGAAGTTCTTGTAAATCTCACAGTGGTGAGGGCAGTTCATTGGTTTCAAGAAATACTCTTCACCCTCTTCCGGAGTATGAATAGGCTGGAATGCATCCTTACCATATTTTGCATAGTGACCTGAAGTCACATACAGCAATTTATTACCAATTGGCGGAGTGATTACTTCCTGATAATCGTAACGTGTCTGAATACGACGCAAGAACTCTTGCAGACGCAGACGCAATGCAGTACCTTTTGGCAACCACATAGGAAGTCCCTTACCTACAGTTTCGGAGAACATAAACAACTGCATCTCCTTACCGATCTTACGGTGGTCACGCTTCTTCGCTTCTTCCAGCAATATCAGATATTCATCCAGCATTTTTTTCTTCGGGAACGTGATACCATAAATACGGGTCAGCATCTTACGATCTTCATGACCGCGCCAGTAAGCACCAGCCACTGAAGTCAACTTGATAGCCTTGATCGGAGCAGTCGTCATCAAGTGAGGACCACGACAAAGGTCAGTAAATGCACCCTGGGTATAAGTTGTAATGTGTCCGTCTTCCAGTTCAGAGATCAATTCACATTTGTATGTTTCGCCACGATCGCCAAACATTTTCAGAGCATCTGTCTTTGCGATGCTTTTTCTGACTACCTCTTCTTTCTTTGCAGCCAGTTCCAACATTTTAGCTTCAATGGCTGGAAGGTCGCTTTCTTTAATCACAGCTTCACCCGGATCCACATCATAGTAGAATCCGTTCTCGATAGCCGGTCCGATACCAAACTGGATACCCGGATAAAGTTCCTGCAAAGCTTCCGCCAGCAAGTGTGCACTTGTATGCCAAAACGCATGTTTACCTTCTTCATCATCCCATTTATAAAGAACAAAATTAGCATCTTCATTAATAGGACGTCCTAAATCATAAGTCTCGCCGTTCACTCCACATGCCAGCACTTCCTGTGCCAGACGCGAGCTGATACTTTCAGCAATCTGTAAACCGTTCACTCCTTCGTTATATTCACGAACGGAGCCATCGGGAAATGTTATCTTTATCATAATATGATGATGTTATATTTTCATAATTTGAACGCAAAAGTAACTAAATCTTTTGAGTTTTCTATTTTTTATCAAAAAAATGTTATTCCGATTGATCTGTAAAACGTTTGATAACATTATAAGCAGAAATAATCCCCAACTCACCGGCTTTACTCAAATCAGAAATACCCAGCTTATTATTTCCTAAGAAAATATGAGTCAGTCCACGATTGAAGTAAGCGTCTGCAAAATCAGGATTCAGCTCGATCGCCTTATCATAGTCGACAATTGCAGCCCGGTAATCTTTCAACATGGCAGAAACATTGGCACGATTATAATATGCATATACAAAGTCCGGAGCCAGATTAATCACCTTGTCCAAATCTTTTCTGACTACCTCATAATCTACCGCGGTAATCTCTTTACGCTTATTATCACCAGGAACAACATCTGTTTCGACAGCTTGTTCCGCTTTCTGATATTCCAACTGTTTACAACGAATCAATGCACGCATAAAATATGCCGGGAAGAAATCACCATCCAGCAAGATTGTCTGAGTCAAATCAGAAACTGCACTCGAGAAGTCCTGCACCAAATAAAAATCAATTGCACGAGCAAAACGTTTTGAGGCATTCTTTTCATCTTCCACAATAGCCGATGTATGTGTATCGATCAAGGCAAAATGCACTTTCACCTGTTCTTCCGTCAACGGAGCTTCCATATTCGTGATGCGAAGACGTTTCGGAAGTATACCCGTACGGTTTAAATCCTCAATATATTTGTGAAAGTTCACCGAACGCTTCACGTCACTCATCTTCTCATAATAAGTCAAAGCGAACATCGGTTCCAGTTTTATATTTACGTTCTTATCCTGCACACGTCCACGATAATCACTTGTATAGCGTTGTTCAGCTTCGGAATCATCGGCAATCACTATCTTACGATAGTTATTCATATTCTTATCCGATTTCTTACGGGTCTTCTCTCCGCCTTCCTCTTCGTTTTCCTTATCCTTATTCTGTGCTACATCTTTATTCGTCACACCGTTTTGCTTATCTATCTGAGCTTTCATGACTTTAAACTCGTCCTGCTCTGCTCCTTTCTTGTCGCCAATCTTTCTGCGAGCTTCCGAACGCTGGTAATATCCGGCAAGGAAGTTCGGATACTGGTTGATAACAGTTGTGTAATCTTGTATTGCCCCGCGATAATCACCCGTTTGAGCACGTAGCAATCCACGGTTAAAGACAGCCATCATATTATCCGGTTCCATCTTGATGACAAAATCAAAATCTTCAATAGCCCGGTTGTCATCTCCTACCCGAGCACGCAACAAACCACGGTTATAATGACCGATAAAGTTATTCGGATCAATATCCAACGCCAGATCATAATCGCTCATAGCGCCTCTCAAATTATTCTGATGAAAGCGTGCCAATGCACGGTTTATATAATTTCCCGCATTCTTAGCGCTCAAAGGAATAGCACGGTTGAGATCCGCTTCAGCTTCCGCATACTTAGCCTGCTGTAATTTAACGATCGCTCTTGCAGACCATGCGTCCGGATCATATTTATCCAGTTCAAGAGCCTTATTGAAGTCGTTCAAAGCAGCAATCGTATCTTTCTGTTGCAAGGACACTTCCCCCCTCATCAAATAAGCGCGGGTATAACGCGGAGATACTTTCAGCAAACTTTCCAAATCCTCTTTCGCAGCATCATAATCTTTCTTCTGGATATGAGATAATGTCAGATTATGCCATAAGGTAATATTCTCCGGATCATAATGCAATGCTTTCTTGTAATCTTCAATCGCTCCATCAAATTTACTCTGACGAATCCTTGCCAAACCACGAATCTGATAAGCACCCACCACAAACGGATTGCGTTGGATAGCTGCATCACAGTCTGTTTCAGCACCCTGGAAATCCTCCAGATTTAGTTTTGCCAATGCCCTGAAGAAATAGGGCTCATACAGATAAGGTTTAGCGTTAATAACCTGGTTAAAGTACTGAATAGAAAGTACATAGTCCTCAAAATAAAGAGCGTTTCGGGCAATAGTCATCACCCGATCCGTATTTATCTGAGCACACACCAGCGTTGGGAACAGTAATAAAACTGTTAAGATTCTTTTTACCATTGATATTTTATGCTTGTAAACGAAGCAAAAATAATGCTTTTCGCTTACTTAACAGGGATATAAACGTTTTTTATCTTTATTTCACCTGTTTCATCTTATAAGAACTGCGTGCTTTTCCCTTCAACATCGTATTCAGCTTTCCTTTAATCATCTGCTTACGAAGCGGTGAGATATGGTCGATAAACATCTTACCATCCAAATGATCGAATTCATGCTGCATCACCCGAGCCAGATAACCCTCTACCTCTTCTTCATGCTCCACAAAATTCTCGTCCATATATTTCACGCGAATTTTATCACCTCTTTTCACTGTTTCATGAATACCGGGAAGACTGAGACAGCCCTCTTCCATGTTCACTTCTTCGCCCCCGACTTCCAGAATGTGGGGATTGATATAAGCCTTATTGAAGTCTTTAAATTCAGGATACTCCTCCGAAAGCGGATCCAACGTAATAGTAACCACGCGAATAGGCAAACCAATCTGCGGAGCAGCCAGTCCTACGCCATCGGCGTGCACCATTGTTTCAAACATGTTTTCAATCAACTCTTTCAGGTTCGGATAATCCGGTGTTATGTCCTCTGCAACCTTTCTCAATACAGGCTGACCATATACATAAATAGGTAAAATCATATTTTTATACTCTATTAAAAATTAAGTTATTTAATATCTTCTATTAAAAACGTTTACTCTCCAAATATGTTTGCAAAATAATAGTAGCACTTATCTCATCCACCAATGCTTTATTTTGGCGGTCCTTTTTCTTCAGACCGGCCTCCAACATGGTACGATGCGCAAGAACAGAAGTAAACCGTTCGTCCACATATTCGACCGGAAGGTCCGGATAGCGCTTCTTCAGCGAACGAACAAAAGGTTCTATATTCTTCATATTCTCCGAAACCTCATTATTCATTTGCTTTGGCAATCCAATAATAATCCGCTCCACCGGTTCTTTAGCCATATATTCACCGATAAAGTTCAGAAGTTCATGCGTAGGCACTGTTGTCAATCCGTTTGCGATTAACTGCATAGTATCGCTCACAGCTATCCCAGTACGCTTTCTTCCATAATCTATTGCTACTATTCTGCTCATGGGGTACAAAAATACAAAAAAGACGCTTCCTGTGAAAGGAAACGTCTCTTTTATTCTATTATTTAAAATGTATATTATTCTTCAACAATAGCTACACGGCTTAACTTAGCATCATCATAGAACATGTTGCCTACGCCACCCTTGTAATCAACTTTCAACTGAGAAGCAGGAACACCGAATTCATTAACCATCAGGTCACGAACTGCTTCAGCTCTCTTCTTACTCAATTTCATGTTATATTCAGCAGAACCAGTACCTTTATCAGCATAACCTGTTACAGTAAATACTTTATCAGTTGCTTTGATACCTTTAGCCATAGCTTCGATATTCATATACTCTCTCTTGCTGATGTTGCTCTTTCCAATATTAAATACAACAACGTAACGTGGAATGAAACCAGCTTCTTTCTTAACGATCACTTCCGGTTTTTTGTTACGTGCTTCAACCAAGTCACGTTTCAAAGATTCATTTTCACCCTTCAGAGCGTTTACTCTGTCTCTCATGTCGTTCAACTGACTTTCCGGAACCATCGGTACAGTAGGAACAGCATCCCAACCACGTTTCTTGAACTTGTAAGTAACACCTACAGTCAGACCAGCCAATCCTTCAGGACCTGAGTTACCAAATGCGCCTTTCATCAAAAGTCCGCGCAATTCAACGTTAAGATCCAAAGCTGAAGACAGACGGAAGCGGTTGATCAAACCGGCATTGATACCCAGTTCATCATAACCCGGACCTTTACCTGTGTGTACGAATCCAGCACCTACATAAGGAATGAATGAGTACAGACGATCTTCTTTATAACCACAGAACATATTGGTAAGGTTCAACAATACGTCTCCGTGAAGGTTAACAACATTCCATTTTTCTTTGTAGTAACCATTAGAGTACTGTCCTCCGTCTACAAGCGGACCGTTAGCATAAGGAGTAGCACCTTTAGCCTGAAGACCGTTGTAAGCCACGCGTAATCCGATACCTGGAGTAAACCACTTACCTACAGCAATGTCAAGTGCCGGAGCAAGACGTTTTCCGAAGTCGGCTTTACCATCATTGTCGCCAAAATACATTTGTGCGCCAACGCCACCACTAATAAACCAGTTAGCACCAAAGCGGTTAGTTTCCACTCTATAACTCTTTGCTGCATTTTCTTTTTCTTGTGCAGGCAGACATACAGATGCTGCTGCCAATAAAATAAACAATAAACCCTTTTTCATCTCAATTTATTTTAGTAAATAATATATTTCAATTGTCTTACAGGATAGATACACAACCCAAATGTTCTACACCTGACTAAGAGACAATAAACGTCATTCTTCTTTCTAAATTTAGTGCAAATATAGATATTTAATATAACACAAACAAAAAAACACGTAAATTTTCATTCATTCATAGATTTTTATAGAGCGATAAAAGTCTTAGATAACTCCAGAAGGCATCTGAAAGGGGTTGTGACAAAAGAATTAAAACAAAAAAAATAGTCAATGATAAATAATATCACTGACTATTTTTCTTCTTTGTCTATATACTTTGTTAATATACCAGTTTTACATTGTCAACCCATAATGTATTTCCCGGAGAACCGATATAAGCTCCTCCATGACTGGATGTGAATTGAATATACATATGAGTCGGAACATCATTTTCATCTCCCCAGGCCACTTCGTGGATAGGCACGCTTTCACCCTTGCTGTTCACCGTATAACTTTCGGTTGCTTGCAGACGCATCATGTGCGCCTTGTATTCCGGACGATTCGTTATATCACCATACATAATCTCATAAGTCACATTATTTTTCCAGTCCGTAGAGTGATAATAATAAGTCACCATTGTCCCTATCCGTTTCGCATACACATTTCCATTGGCATCTTCCCAACGTTTTTGCAGCAACAGGATAGCTGCCGGATAATCTTTTCCGGGCACATCCGTAATCTTACTGAAACCGGTAGCACGAATACGATTCTCCCGGTCAGACATCTTCACCTTGTAATCAAACTGAAGAGCAACCGGTTTTTTTGTAAACGGAATACCCGTCTGCAGCATTTTCTGCGGATTTTTAGTGCCCTTAATCGGCTCATGCACCGAACCGGTAAAGATAGAACCTGCCGCCAACACTGTAATATTAACCAATCCCAGCACTTTCACACTTTCCATGCGTGTATCCAAACGAGCACAGTATCCATCTCCCCGCTTCTCCGGAAAGACCGAAGTATTAGTTTTCGTAATACCGGCCACTTTCGCCATCACATTCGAAGTAGCCCAAGGCGAACCACCCATATTCTTATAAACCTGATCTCCCTTGATCACCGACGTCGGCCCTATCGCATATACATTCTTAGTATTCCCACCAATAATGCTCGACTCCTTTATCTGACGGTCCACCCATTGATCCATGTCCCCGAAAGGAATCACCTCAACTTTATGTTGCGCCATCAAAGACAAGGAAGAAATAAATGCAACGAAACCTGTCATCAACAGGCGATGAATGCTTTTCTGAATCATCAATACTTTTCCTTTCTTTTTCTTCTTATAATTTATAATCCCATTGTTTCAAAGCAAAATCCCAGTTCTTTTCTACCAATTGAATCGTACGGTCATCATATTTATATTTATTCTTCTTATATCCCTTCTTTCCGCCCACGTATTTTTCTATATCGCTACGTGCTTCAGCAAATCCGGGGATAGAAAGAGACTTATAAATAGTTTCCGTCATGCCCATCGCATCCGCTTCGAAATCTTCAAATTTCACTTCCATCAGGTTACCTTCCGGAATAAACTTCTTATCCGATTCATACTTATGATAAAGCTTTGCATAGATAGAAAGGATATTTTCCTCCAATTGTTCATTGCTAACATCCTGCAATTTCAACGGCTGAATCGTATTTGTAAAGAAACTGCGTGTAGATTCGAATACAGTATACGGGTTACGCACCAGGTAGATAAACTTAGCATTCGGGAACATTTTCACCAATTCCTTCACCCTTCCGGTATGCGGAGGGTTCTTACTAAGGAATTGAGTACCATGAGTATTCCACAAAGAAATCTTAATCAATTTAGTGAACACCTCTTCAAATACCTTCAATTCGGCATCCGTTATGTCATCAAACAAAAGATATTTATCAGCGTACTCCTGCTGATACTTCGGCAGAAACCAGAAATTATAATAGGTATAAGGCATCATGTTCGACAAAGCAAACTCCTCTTCCTGGGGAAGATCCACTGCCAGTTCCATATTATCCGTCGGACGCTTATCCGGCATCAGCCAACTCATATTCTTTTTGAAGAAAGGTTGTCCCCACATCATCAGATGAGGAAATACAGTCTGATAAGTAGTGTTATACCCAAAATGCTTATCACAAGAGAATACATTATGTACAAACGTAGTTCCGCTTCGCCAGTGTCCCAGGATAAATACCGGGTCATGCTCCAACGGCTGATTAGCGAGCAGTTTCTCGTAACGCTTGTCCTGCAATGACGCCAATGGAGAAAGCAATCGACACACAGCCTTAGTCAATCGATATTTCCCCTTGTAGGCTGCATCAATTTCACGACCGGCAGTAATAGCCTTGAATGTCTTCCAGTCGGCACCTACCAATGTATTAATCGGAAGTTTATTAAATTCGAGTAATCCCACTTTATTAATTAAAAATTAAAAATCGAAAATTAGAAATGACAGTAAAACCATCATTTCCAACTTCCAAATTATTGTTTAACAATCTATTTTATTAGTCGTACGGCCAAGCCCTGGCGTTCCAACTCCTTCACAGCTTTTTCTACCGCTTCATAATGTTCCGGAGCAATTCCCAGCTTCGTCATATCCAATACCGGCACATCTTCCGTGTCACTCATATCTTTCATTTCCACCCGGTCGATAATCATACCTACCGCAGAAGTATTATCGGTGATCGGGTCAATCAAGATAAAGGAACCGCACGATTTATTTTTCTTATAAGGATCAAAGAACAGCTCTTTAGCCGTAGTCAATACCACGCGAGCAATCTGATTCAATTGCAAAGGCAAAGTTTCTTTGGTCAACTGGCCATTCTCCAGAGACAGATGTTCCATTGTATTCACATCCACCTTGTACTTTATTGTATCGATGCGCGTACGGCTCAAATTGGTAGTCTGTTTAATAAAGAACGATTTATTAATATCCATCGGTTCTTCATCCATCCAAACCATCATCGCTTCAAAATTACGATCCACAGTCGGCAGATTGTCAGGATGCACCAACATTTCACCACGTGACACGTCAATTTCATCTTCCAGCGTCAAAGTCACAGACTGCGGTGGGAAGGCATAATCCAACTCTCCGTCATAAGTCACGATGCTCTTCACCTTAGAAGTTTTTCCGGAAGGAAGTGCCATCACTGTATCGCCTTTGCGAACAATCCCCGATGCCACTTTACCGCAGAATCCTCTGAAGTCCAAATTCGGACGAAGCACATATTGAACCGGGAAACGGAAATCCGTAAAGTTGTGGTCATTGTCGATATGAACCGTTTCAAGGAAATCGAGCAAAGAAATCCCCTTGTACCACGGAGTACGTTCAGACTTATCCACCACATTATCCCCATCCAATGCAGAAAGAGGAATGCAGTTTACGTCCGGAATACCCAACGGAGTAACAAACTTCTTATAGTCAGCCACAATCTCATTAAAACGCTCTTCCGAGAAGTCCACCAAGTCCATCTTGTTGACAGCCAATACCACATGCTTGATCCCCAGCAAAGACACCAGGAAAGTGTGACGACGAGTCTGGGTAATCACTCCCGTGCGGGCATCCACCAAGATGATAGCCAGGTTTGCCGTAGATCCGCCGGTAATCATGTTACGTGTGTATTGTTCGTGCCCCGGAGTATCCGCGATGATAAACTTACGTCCATTAGTAGAAAAATAGCGATAAGCCACATCAATTGTAATTCCCTGTTCACGTTCAGCCTTCAAACCATCCAGCAATAATGCATAGTCGATATGCTCACCTGCATTTCCTACACGTTTACTATCACGTTCCAGTGCATCCAGTTGATCCTCATACAATTTCTTACTGTCAAACAACAAGCGTCCGATCAATGTTGATTTTCCGTCATCCACCGAACCCGCAGTCAACAATCTCAATAAGTCTTTCTGTTCATCCTTGTCCAGAAAAGCTTTTATATCTAATTTATTATCTGCCATTACTAGTTACAATTAAAAGTATCCTTCACGTTTCTTTTGTTCCATACTACCCTCCTGGTCAAAGTCAATCACACGGGTAGTACGTTCACTCTTGGTGGTAGTCATCATTTCTTCCACAATCTCTTCGATTGTAGCAGCTCCGCTTTCCACCGCCCCAGTCAGAGGCCAGCAGCCCAACGTACGGAAACGCACCATCTTCATTTCAATCTGATCCCGGTACTTTTCAGGCAAACGCTCATCATCTGCCATAATGATATTACCATCCAAATTAATCACCGGACGTTCCTTAGCATAATAAAGCGGAACAATCGGAATATTCTCCAGACGAATATACTGCCAGATATCCAACTCTGTCCAGTTACTAATCGGGAATACACGGATACTTTCCCCCTTGTGCACACGGGCATTATAAATATCCCACAATTCAGGACGCTGATTTTTCGGGTCCCATTGATGAAATTTATCCCGGAAAGAGAAAATACGTTCCTTCGCGCGTGACTTTTCCTCATCGCGGCGGGCCCCACCAAATGCAGCATCAAACTTATATTTATCCAGCGCATGAAGCAATGCCTGCGTCTTCATCAAGTCTGTATGCACTTTACTTCCATGCGTAAAAGGTCCTACCCCTGCATGAAAAGCCTCCATATTACTTTCCACGATCAGATTCCATCCGTACTTCTTCGCATATTCATCACGGAACTGAATCATCTCCTTGAATTTCCATTTCGAGTCGATGTGCATCAATGGAAATGGCACTTTACCCGGATAAAACGCTTTTTCAGCCAAGCGTACCATCACCGAAGAATCCTTTCCAATACTGTAAAGCATCACCGGATTCTCAAATTCCGCCGCCACCTCGCGGATGATATGAATAGACTCGGCTTCGAGTTCCTTCAAGTGGCTTAATTTATATTCTTCCATTATTTTTAAAATTATGAATTACGAATTATGAATTTGCTGATAACCGCATACTAATTCTTCATCCCTAATTCCTCATTCTTCATTTTATACTCTTCACTTTTGGCAAAACAAGCTCCAACAAACGGTTCACCGATTCCTCCAAAGTCAATTTGGAAGTATCCAGTGACAAAGCCGGATGTTCCGGAACCTCGAATGGTGCGGAAATTCCTGTAAAATTCTGAATCTCCCCTTTCCGTGCCTTCGCATATAAGCCTTTCACATCACGTTTCTCACACTCCTCCAACGGAGTGCTAACGAAAACCTCCAGAAAATCATCCTTACCGATAATATTCGCAGCCATTTCGCGAATATCATTATTAGGGCTGATAAATGCAGCAATCGTAATGATGCCACTATCCAGAAACAGCTTAGACACTTCAGCTATACGACGAATATTTTCCACCCGGTCCGTTTCGGAGAATCCCAGGTTATTATTAATTCCACTACGGATATTATCCCCATCCAAGATACGGCAAAGCAATCCGCGCTTATGGAGTTCACGTTCCAATGCAATAGCAATCGTGCTCTTTCCGGAGCCGCTCAATCCGGTAAACCAGATCATCACACTGTGTTGCCCTAAAAGTTCTTCTTTATCCTGCCGCGTCATCATGCGGTCAAATATCGGATATATATGGTTCTTTTCTTCCATTTACAGATTTATTTATTAAAAGTTCCAGATCAATGGGATCAGGATAATAGATATTAAGAAAGTTATAATATTAAGCGGCAAACCGATACGTACAAAATCCGTAAACTTATAGTTACCGATACCTTGCACAATCAGATTCGTTTGATAACCGATAGGCGTTGAGAAGCTGGCAGATGCAGCCATACAAATCACCACAAAGAAGGGCGTCGGACTTACTCCCAATTGTGAAGCAATCGACAATGCCAGCGGGAAAGCCAAAGCAGCCGCAGCATTATTCGTTATCAGTTCCGTAAACAGATTCGTAATGATAAACAACATCGCGAGCAACACGTGCGGACCATAATCATCACTCAATCCGATAATAAACTTCGCAACGCTATCTGCCACGCCGGAGTTCACCATTGCCTTACTGATAGCAAACGCACAGGCAATCGTAATCAATATATCCCACGAAATATATTTAGTGTATTTACGAGCAGGGAACAGATTTGTCCATGCCATAATAATAGTAGTGATAGACACAAAGAAAAACATATCCAACTTGATATCCGGAAACATCTCCTTTGTTATCGGAAGCTCACCCACCGTTGCACCCACAATCATCAGAACCAATAACAGCAAAGCAAACCAACGTTTTTTCTTTCCGGTAGTATCCGGTTCATTTCCATTCGTCAACAAGACAAACACAGAAGATTCACCCCATGTCGGAATAAATGTATCATCAGCCATCACCACCAGCGTATCTCCTTCGTGAAGTACCACATCCTCCAGATTCGACACAAAACGTTGTCCGTTACGTGTTTTAATCTCTTTTACCTCCGCACCGTAATGACGTTGGAAATTAAAATCCTTCAGTTTTTTATTGATACCGGGAAAACGGGCACCCAAAACCGCCTCTACCCGATGCAACTTCTCCCCTTCCTCTACTTCTTCATCCGGCACAGCCGTGTCCGGACGCGCATCCGGCAAAAGACGCTTGGAAAAAAGAAATATATAAATAATTCCGGCAATAGCGATGAATATTCCCACCTTTCCGAGTTCGAACATGGAGAAGCCTTCAAATCCGGCTTCCAATATCATTCCATGCACCACCAGGTTAGTAGAAGTACCGATCAATGTACAGATACCTCCCAAAATAGTCACATAAGAAAGAGGAATCAGGAACTTCGTAGCCGGGAGATTCACCGATTTAGCCCAATGCTTGATAATCGGAGCAAAAATAACCACGACAGGCGTATTATTCAGAAAGGCAGAAATAAAAGCCACCGAAGGCAAGATACGCAACTGTGCTTTAAACACCGTTGTCTTTCCCTGCGGAAGCAACTTCTTAATCACTTGTCCCAGTGTACCCGACTGACGAATACCTTCACTCACCAAAAACAGCAGAGCAACGGTAATCATCCCTTTATTACTAAACCCTTCCAGCATCTCCTTAGGAGTCAGAATGCCGGCACACAGAAACAAAACCACTACCGAAAAAAGTATCATGCCCGGACGCATCTTGTCTGCTACCAAAGCCGCTACCATTCCTAATAGGGATAATAGTACAAATACAATTTCAAATGTCATATAAACATTATTTAGTGTTCTCTTTTTGGCTCAACAACAAACCACGGATTCAATAAATCCTCCTTGTTATATCGTAGAGGTTCTTCCTTGCCAGCCTGATATACTTCCATCCCTGCGGCACGGGCTATCGCATGCCCTGCAGCCGTATCCCACTCCATCGTCGGAGCGAAACGCGGATATACATCAGCCTTTCCTTCAGCAACCAGACAGATTTTAATAGAACTTCCACTCGAAATCAACTCCACACTGCCGTGTTTCTTCTTTAAATCTGCAATATATGATTCTGTTTCAGGCGACAGGTGCGAACGTGAAGCAACCACAATCAGATGATCGTGCACTTCCTTCAAAGGTAACCGTTCCGATTTCGCAACCAGTTCTTCCAATGCCACGCCGTCACCTTCCCAACTGACAATACCGGAACATTTATAAGCCCCTGCACCTTCAATCCCGAAATAAAGTTCTTTTTTCACAGGCACATAAATAACACCGAACACAGGCACAGAATTCTGCACCAAAGCGATATTTACCGTAAATTCTCCATTACGCTTAATAAACTCCTTCGTTCCATCCAGCGGATCTACAATCCATAAAGTATCCCACTCACGTCGAGTCTCATACCCTAAATGCTTCCCTTCTTCACTAAGAACAGGAAAAGGAGTATCATTCAGAATAGCCACAATTGCTTCATGCGCTTTTCTGTCTGCTATAGTTAGCGGAGAGTTATCGGCCTTTCTCTCTATTTCAAAGTCCGATGCCGGATCATTATAAATAGAAAGAATCTTTTCACCTGCTTTTAAAGCCGCGTCGATAGCAGCCATTACATATTTTTGTTCCATTCAATCTCTAAATTAATGCCCTATTCACATTCAGGCAATACATTCTCCAAATTAAGAATTGACAAAAGTAAAAACTTTCTTTGCTATAAAAGTTTCCCTCCTATCATTTATAACTTCTTTTAGTAGAAAGATAAAAATATCTAAACGAAGAAGTCACTCATTTTCAATAAAAAAGCAGTAACTTCCCAGTTACCGCCTTCTTATTCGGAAAAAAACGTTCGTTCTTTCCAATATATATTACCAAAAAGAAATCAATATACGCGATACAGCAACCAAGCCCCCTGGAAATCCGAACGGTTCGGATATTTAGCCTTGAATGCGTCGCGAGCTTCAGCAGCAGCAGCCTTATCAGCAAATGAATTCACGATAACGCGATACATTGCCTTGTCAGCATTAAATGCAATCGTAGAGTGATATCCTTGTCCATCCAACCAATCTTTCAGGCCTTCAGCATTCGCTTTCACACCAAAGCTACCTGCTACGATGCTATAATCTTTCAACCCTTCGTTGCCGGAAACCACTGTAACCTTTTCCTGACGAACGCCGGATGTATCTGCCACTTTAGTAGTTGTCACAGGAGCTGCAACCACCGGAGTTACTTCTACCGGAGCTTCCACCTGCGGTTCTGCCAATTCTTGCTGTTTCGCTTTTTCGTAAGCTTTCTTATAGGCACTTTCGCTGGATTTACAAGATGCAAATGCTAGCACCAAGCATACTCCCATTCCTAATACGACTAATTTTTTCATAATCCTATACTCTGTTTTAATTAATAATTCAATATTTTCGTCTATTACATTTAGTTTCGGGCAACAAAATAATAGAAATTTTATCATCCGGCAAAGAAATCCGTCAAAAAAACATCTATTCCGGCTTTTTCTTATACGAAATAGTACCCGTTGCCTGATAAGTAGGCATCAAAAGCACCTCCGCAATCTGAATATGCGCAGGAGCCGACGCGGCAAAATAAACTGTTTCCGCAATGTCATCTCCCGTCAACGGACGAATCCCTTTATAAAAATTATCGGCAGCTTCCTTATCTCCCCGGTAACGCACCACTGTAAAGTTTGTCTCCACCATTCCCGGTTTGATGTTCGTCACTCTCAACGGAGTATCCACCAAATCGATCCGGAGTCCGTCCGAAAGAGCCTTCACGGCAGCTTTCGTTGCGCAATACACACTCCCACCCGGATAAGCGGCATCACCGGCAATAGATCCGATATTAATAATATGTCCGCGCCCGCGTTCTACCATACCGGGAACCACCAAACGCGTCATTGCCAGCAATCCTCTTATATTCGTATCGATCATGATATCCCATTCATCCAGGTTACCCTCGAATTCCTTATCCACACCGATCACCAGCCCGGCGTTGTTCACCAACACATCAATCGCCTTCCATTCTTCGGGCAATGATTCCAAAGAGGCGGCAGCCAGCTTCCGGTCGCGCACATCAAAGGGCAATATATAAACCCGTACACCATGCGTCGCTTCCAGTTCAGCTTTCAGTTCTTCCAGTTTCGAAACGGTACGGGCATTCAGAATCAGATTCCATCCCTCCTTCGCAAATTTACGGGCACAACCTTCGCCAATTCCGCTACTGGCACCGGTTATAAAAACAATCTTAGCTTCCATTATGTTTTGATTTACAATATTCGAAAACAAAAGTACGCCTTAACCTTCAAAGGTTAGCTACGAAAGTCAGTTAAATAAGATTAAACCATAAAAGAAAAAAAGAATTATAAAACGTAGCAAAAAATTTCAGTTTTCACGAACAACCTTTCCATAAAAATGTTATATTTGTTGTATCATAATCATTTTAAACATTATACATTATGAAAGGATTGAATGTTTTAGCAGCTTTTCTGGGTGGTGCAGCCGTAGGCGCAGCCCTTGGTATTTTATTTGCTCCTGAAAAAGGAGAAGACACCCGTCACAAAATCGCAGAGATTCTTCGTAAAAAGGGAATCAAACTGAATCGCAGCGAAATGGAAACTCTCGTTGATGAGATTGCTGCGGAGATGAAAGGAGAAATAGCAGAATAAGTGAGTAATCAAAGACTAAAAACAGAGCGACCATGTTTGCAGACGATAAAAGTATTGAGAATTTTCAGCAGTTGTTTTTCGAGTTCAAGAAATATCTAGAGCTTCAAAAAGAATATACCAAATTAGAATTGACGGAGAAGTTAACCATACTTTTTTCCACGTTAATTATGATATTAATACTTATTATCCTTGGCATGGTGGCTCTGTTTTATCTGCTTTTTGCTCTTGCTTATATATTGGAGCCTTTAGTGGGCGGTCTGATGTCGAGTTTCGCCATCATTGCAGGCATCAATGTTGTTCTCATCGCCCTAGTTATTATTTTCCGCAAGCAGCTCATCATTTCTCCGATGGTGAACTTCCTCGCTAATTTATTTTTAACTGATTCAAATAAATAAATTATGAATGCGCAGACCCCGCAGAAATTTACATTAGAAGAGATTGCCGAACGTAAAAAAAAGCTTTTAAATGAGATCCATGCTCAAAAAAAAGCCATGACAGCTACTACACGCGAAATATTCGCCCCACTTGCTCCGGCAACCAATAAGGCGGATGCAATCATGCGTTCGTTTAATACCGGTATGGCTGTATTTGATGGCGTAGTGATGGGAATCAAGATTATGCGGAAGGTGCGGGCGTATTTTAGAAATTTGAAATAAAAAATCATTTAATCAATCGCTTGATTAGATACTTTCAAATCATCTACGATTTGCTGTAGCACATCTTTTAACTTCGGCAAATCATGTTTTATCACGTCATAAACAATTTCAGCATCTAAATCAAAATAATGATGTGCGATTATATCCCTCATTCCCATTACTCCTTTCCAATCCATCCCTGGATAGAAAGATAATAACTTTTTATCTGTTAATTTATCAACACCTTTCACTCCTTCACCTATAGCTATTAATAACATACAAGTACTCTCCAATCTTTCCATCCCAGACGGAGTCAATAAATAAAAAGAAGGAGAGGTAATAGTTTCCGAGTTCGCTAATATCCTTTCCACCGTTTGGAGAATTTTCGGCTCACCCGAAATTTCTTGGGGGTAACTATTTGTAGCTTTCTTTAAAGTGA
>NZ_QTLK01000013.1:0-182017 GCF_003602705.1 Bacteroides sp. AM16-13 | reverse complement strand
ATTTACCAAGTACTTAGAGTACTTAGTATATTAGATTATACAAATAAAATTACCTTAATTATAGCATATATGAGAAGAAAAATAAAATATCTCATGCCTGTAATGCTGGCATGCTCTATGATGCAGTTCTCGTGTTCTGACTGGACAGACCCAGAAAGCATCAATATACATACTCCTTCTATGGAGGAACAAAATCCGGAACTTTATGCCCAATACCTGGAATCTCTCAACAACTTTAAAGCAACAGACCATCAGGTAGTAATTGTTTCAGTTAATAATGTAAGCACTGTAACAACCTCACGCAGTCAACACCTTACTGATATGCCTGACAGTCTCGACTATATTTGTCTAAACAATACAATGGAAGTAAATCAGGCAAATATATCTGAGATGAAGGAAGTACGTCGATTGGGTACAAAAGTATTGGGATTAGTTGATTTCGATGCTATAGAAAGTGCATGGAAAAAGATTCTTGAAGAAGAAGCAGCCAACGCTGTACCTAATCCCGAATCTGATGAAACAGAAAATGGAGAAGAAGGAGAAGAGACTGTCGACGATGCAACACGTTTTATTGAATACTGTAAAAGTGAGATCGCTAAACAAATCGCCGCAAGTAACGCTTTGGATGTAGATGGAATTGTAGTGAATTATACAGGCTTCGACCTCAATTCGCTTGTTGAAGAGAATGAAATTGCCACTGAAACAGCACGTCAAGGAGCATTCTTTGACGCGGTAGCTAACTGGAAAGTTGCGAATACTAATAAGGACTTGCTTTTCAAAGGTTACCCGCAGAACGTTATTGGTAAAAGTCTGCTTTCTGATTGTAAATACATCATTGTCAATGCGCATGGAGCAAAAAACCAATACGAGATGTCTTATCTCATACTCATGGCATCAGCAAAAAACGTACCAACCGACCGCTTCATCATGGGAGTAACAACGCCTTATCTTACCAATTCGGGGAGTTACAATGGTGAACTCGGAGATGGCTCATCTGCCATCATTGGAGCTGCTCAATGGGCAGTGGCAAAGACGCCTGACTACACCAAAGCTGGAATTTCAATTGATGCAGCGGAAAAAGACTATTTTAATGCCAGCAATGTATACCCAACCTTAAAAGAAGCTATAAGTATATTGAGTCCAACCGTTAAATAAAAAACTGCCTTATGAAATTAAACAATTTAATATTTACAGCTCTTGCCGGTTTCTCAATAATTCTTGCCGGTTGCCAGAACAACGATGAAAATGAACAGCATTATGACAATAAACTCTTCATTTCGGCATCGAACTTTACTAAGGAAATACTGTTCAAGGCTGGTGATACAAATGTAGAAACTGGTCTTTCAGTAGCCATAGCAAAGCCTGAAGAACATGATATCAAAGTGACTATGTCACCTGCTCCCGAACTTTTATCAACTTATAAACTGGCATATTATGATGAAACTGCAGTACTTCTTTCCGAAGAGCATTATTCAATGCCAGAAACTTCGACTACCATCAAATCAGGTAGTATAGTTAGTCCAGAATTGCCTATTGAATTCATTAATACAGGAGAACTTGATATCAAAACCACTTATGTGCTTCCAGTCACTATTAAATCAGTGGAAGGAATCAGCGTTTTGCAAAGTGCTAAGACATATTATTATGTATTCCGCGGAGCATCACTTATTAATGTGGTATGTAATATCAGTCGTAATCGTGCTTATCCGGACTTCAAGAATGACTCCAAATTCAATAATCTAACGGAGAATACGATGGAGATACTGTTCAAGGCCAATTCATTCCCTAATACTCTGAACACGTTGATGGGTATCGAAAGCAATTATTTGCTCCGTATCGGTGACGCAACCATTCCGAATAACCAACTTCAAGTAGCTACTTCTGTTAACAATTGTACAAGCGCAGACCTTCAACTTGAAAGTGGCAAGTGGTATCATGTAGCTGTCGCATTCAATAAAGGTAATGTCAAAGTATATATCAATGGCGTAGAAAAGCTTTCCGGTTCAACGGGAAAGAGTTCTGTTAGTCTTGGTGCTAAACATACCAATGAGGAAGACGGCTCACGTTGTTTCTGGGTAGGTTATTCCTATAAAGATGACCGCTATTTTGATGGCGTCGTTTCCGAAGTACGAATCTGGAATCGTGCATTAACAGCAGAAGAAATTCAGGCAACAAATCACTTCTACACAATAGAACCTGAATCGGAAGGGCTCATTGCATATTGGAAATTCGACGAAGGTTCGGGTACAGTAGCTAAAGATTACAGCGTGAGTGGCTATGATTTGACAATCGAAAAAGAACCTAAATGGGAATCTGTTTCATTGCCTCAATAATAAATCATTTAACTAAGAATTGAATATGAATATGATAAACAATATCAAATATGCTTTCCTGCCAGTGGTAATGTTCACTATGGCAACCTTCACATCTTGTGAGGAAGACATTGAAATAGGAAACAAGATAGATGAATCTTCTTATTTGGCATCGACTCAACTGAGCGGATTATTATTGGACGAAAATACGAATAAAAACAGTTCGGTAATCGAGCTCCGAAATAATGAATATAGCACTAATGTGGTATTCCGTCTTTCTAAACTACCTCAAAAAGGAGTAGATGTTCAAATAGCTGTCGAGGAATCATATGCAGCTATATACAACACTATCCATGAAACGGATTTCGAAGTGTTTCCTGCCGCTAATGTGAAAATCGCAAATAATGGTACTTTTGTACTTGCCCCAGATGATAAAGTTACCCCAAGCGTGAAAGTTACACTGACTGCGTTTGATGGAATGGAAGAGGATAAAACCTACATAGTACCTTTGACAGTAACATCTTCTACTGAAGGAGTAACATTTACTGAAACGTCCAAGCATATGGTGCTTCTCGTTCAAGATTATCGCAACAAACCTAATACTAACAAAGGAGAAGATGCGGTACAAACAGTTCTTTATTTCGAAGTTAATGATACTAACCCGCTCAATGCCCTTGAGTTTCTGACTGAAAGTGGTAAATATTTTTTCGACCATATCGTACTTTTTGCTGCTAATATCAATTGGGATCCAGAGAAACAACGAGTATATTTAGCGAACAATGAAAATGTTCAATTCTTGCTCGACAATAATGATAAGTATCTACAACCATTGCGTAAAGCTGGTATGAAAATTATTATCAGCATCCTTGGTAATCATGACGAAGCTGGTGTCGCTCAACTTTCGGATATGGGAGCTAGGGAATTCGCCCGGGAACTGGCAGCTTATTGCCGTGCTTATAATCTGGACGGCGTCGCTTTCGATGACGAATATTCGAACTCACCAGACCTTTCAAACCCCTGGCTTGCAAGCCCATCAGCTTATGCAGGTTCACGATTAATGTATGAATGTAAAGCTGTCATGCCGGAAAAAATTGTCTCGCTCTATAACCTTGGCAACATGTATTCAAGTAGTCTCCAAGTTATCGATGGTATCGAACCTGGTCAGTATTGCGATTATGCTGTAGCTGACTATGGTGGTGCTGCTGGGCCAGGTACCGGTATGACATTGAAACAGTGTGCTGGTATGTCAATAGAACTAAGACGAGGCAGTGGCAACTCAAGTGAATCTACAGCGCGTTCTAGAAAAGAAGCTGGTTATGGATACTACATGTTCTTCGCACTTGACCCATCATTATATGGTTCACAAGTATATAGATGCCAATCCGTTTGTAAAGGTTTGTACGATGAAACATTAGTTTATCCAAGTTACTATTATAAAAAGAATAGTACAGAACGTGAAGCTATTAACTGATTAATGTATATTTTACCTTAAAAAGAATAGATATGAAATTATTTAAGAATTTAATGATAGTGTTATCGGTATCCCTCCTACTATGGGGTTGTTCTGATGATGATGAATCAATCAATAATGGTAATTCAACAATCTCACTATCGACCAATATACTCCAAGTGGATAAAAATGGAGGGGATGCTACAGTTACTGTAACAAGCTCCGATAACTGGCGGTTGTCAGGAATATGTGATTGGGCACATCCGTCAATAACTTCAGGTAAAGATGGTGATGTAGTTACTTTTACCATCGATCCTAACAAATTAGATGAAAAGCGTACTGCAACCTTCAAGTTTTTCACAGGTTCTTCAGTTGTGCCACTACAAGTAGAGTCTCAACCTGCATATATAATGGATTTACTTTCTGACGAAGCTCTTTCTATTACTAAAGAAAAAAGTACTGTGAGAATTCAACTTAATACCAATGTGGCCGACCCAACGATAACATATAGTGACGGTGGTAAAGAGTGGCTGACATTCGATAGACGTAATGAATTCGGTGGCAAAGTAACTTTATCATTCACTGCTGCCGAGAACAAGACATATAAAGATCGTAGTACAAAAATTACAATCTCAAGCCCACTCGTTACTGAAAGTGTCAATGTAGATATTAATCAAAAACAAACAGATGCAATTATCACCGAAAGTAACACTTTAACATATGATCTAACAGCACGAACTATCTCTTTTAAAGTGAAATACAACGTCAATTACGCTATTTCCATAACAAAAGGGAAAGATTGGATTACTGATCAATCAATTTCCGAACCACAAAAAGGCGATGATGGTTTGACTACGGTTACTGTTACTTATAAACTATCCGCATCACCAGCTTCGCGTGGAGGTACAATTCATATTGCCCAAACCAGTGGTACATTAGTAAAAGATATTGCTATTGTTCAAAAAGATCCGGACGCCAGCCCTGTGGAAATTCCAGATGCCGTTCTTCGAGCACTTTGTATATCTAACGGTTGGGCTCTCCCTATTGATGATACCAAATGTATTATTCTTGAAGAAGGATTAAACGCAACTTCATTCTCTAACACCTCATACTCTAACCAGATTAAAGATTTAACCGGAATAGAGTATTTCCCTAACCTGACTTCATTACGTTTAGGTTATTGTTCAAACATGAAAAAGCTTGATATTTCAGGTTTACATAAGGTATCATCACTCACATTTAATAGCCCTACTATTTGTGAAGAGTATAATTTGGGAGATAATCCAATTACTAGTTTCAATGCAGGAGGTAGCTATGTTTATTCGGAGGCAGAAAGTCTTAAAGTCATCAGTAGTAAACTTGAGTCTTTGGATTTAAGTCTTGTTTCCTGGTATGCAAGTTATGATTATGTTACGTCAATTGATGCTTCGGAATGTCCAGCATTAACAAACTTAAACGCCAATCGTAGCAGCAAAATTAAGACTCTTTATTTAAAGACTGGTCAAGTGATACCAAAGTTAACTAAGAATGATGCAACTACTATTGTTTACAAATAATTAATATATAGAGAAATAATTTATAGAGAATCCCTTTATTTACTCTTTCCAAATCTGTGAATAGAGTCAAATAAAGGGATTATTGCTATCTATTTTTATCTAATGCTAGCTCTTATCTTAAAATACTCTTTTCATCTATAAACAAACCACAACCAGTACTCAAAGACCTTTTTGAATCCAACAATATTGAAATCAACTGATTATATAATCAATGTAACCTTAAAACTCTAAATCATATAAAGATTAAGAGTCATTCAAAAAACAAAACTATTCCACCTGCTCTTTCGGGTAATTCACCAAATACAGTGTCTTTGTCGCCCGAGTAAAAGCTGTATACAACCACCGGAAATAATCCGGAGTCAAATACTCATCTGTCATATACCCCTGATCTAAAAACACATTCTGCCACTGTCCGCCTTGCGCTTTATGACAGGTTATTGCGTATGCATATTTCACCTGCAAAGCATTGTAATGCGGATCGGCTTTCATCTTTTTCATCCGGTCTCTTTTGTTTGGAATATCTATATAATCCTCAAGTACCGCATAGAACAATCGGTCATTGTCTTCTTTCGGCAATGCAGGTGAGTCCGAATGTAAAGTGTCTAATAATAGATTCGCATCCAATTCAAAATCATTCTGATCAGGAAAGCGGAGAGTAACTTCGGCAAAACGAAAACCATATATTTCACGAGTTCGACGAACACGCCGGACAACTGCAATTTCTCCATTAGCTATAAAATCCATCTCCTTATATTTCTCCGTCCAATAGTAATTATTTTTGGCTATCATCAACATATCTCCTGTATTCAATTCATCTTCACGCCAAAGAATTTGAGCACGTATTCCATTGTTATATAGGTTTGCACGTTTATTGGAACGACAGACAACAATCGTCTCATCCATACCATCATGATCGTAGCAATTAGTTAGTTCCTCTATCAGTTCAGTTCCCGGCACCAGTTTAATATCAGGAAAACCTGCTATTTTTATCTTAGGCAGAGAATAACAATCATCCTCTGCTATCAATTGCCTCAACTGTGTGGCATTCCATAATATTCCGGATTCTTGCACCTGACGGACTACTTGAGTAAGATCAATCTCACGTACTTCAAGTCCATACCCCTTCAATGCATCGGAAAAAAGTGCCGGGCTTAACCCCTCTCCTACCGGAGGAAGCTGCGCGGTATCACCCATTAACAAGAGACGACATCCCTGTCCTGAATAAACAAATTGCACCAAATCATCCAATAAACGTCCTGTTCCAAACATACTGCCCGACAGTCCTTCGTTTGAAATCATGGAAGCCTCGTCGACAATAAACAATGTATTGGTAGCTAAATTGTCATTGATCGAAAAGTTACTAAGTTCATTAGAAAAAGATTGTTGTCTATATATTTTTTTATGAATAGTAAAAGCCGGATGTCCTGCATACACTGAAAAAACTTTTGCCGCACGTCCTGTAGGAGCCAACAATACAGATTTCTGCTGCAGCTGATCCATCGTTTTCACCAATGCCCCTACCAACGATGTTTTACCAGTACCAGCATACCCTCTTAAGATAAAGACTTCATCTGCCAGTGTGGACAGCAGAAACTCTGAAAGAGATTTTACAGCAATTTCCTGCTCTAAAGTTGGCTGATAAGGAAAATTTTCCTTAATTTGCCTTTCTAAATAGTTATTTATCATTTTTGTACGAGAAAAAAGTTCGAGGAACTATCGTATTTAAATTTATTTATTCTATTTTTGCGATGCGAATATAACAACTAAAAACATAATTTATCATGAAAACAGTATTTAATATTGTATTGGTGCTTTGTGCTGCTGCACTGATTTACATCTGTTACACCAGCATTATGGGTCCTATCAATTTTGAAAACGCAAAAAAAGAAAGAGAAAAAGCAGTCATTGCCCGTTTGATCGACATCCGTAAGGCACAGCAGGAATACCGTTCGCTGCACCGCGGAATGTATGCACCCAAATTAGACACACTGATTGATTTCGTTAAAAATCAAAAATTGCCGTTCGTTATGAAGATGGGAATGTTAACTGACAAGCAATTGGAAGATGGACTGACTGAAAAGAAAGCCATGGCTATCATCGAAAAAGCAAAGAAAACCGGTAGATACGATGAAGTTAAGAAATGGGGACTTGAAAACTTCAAACGTGACACTATGTGGGTAGCTGTATTGGATACTATCTATCCCAAAGGATTCAATGCCGACTCTATGAAATATATTCCTCACGGAAATGGTGCTCAATTCGAAATGAACGTGAAAAATGACACTGCCAAGTCTGGTGCTCCGGTATATTTGTTCGAAGTGAAAGCTCCATACGAAACTTATTTGAGCGGACTTGACAAACAAGAAATCATCAACCTAAAAGACCTGGATTCTAAACTAGGCAAATATAGCGGCTTGATGGTAGGTTCTATCGATACTCCAAACAATGGTGCTGGTAACTGGGAATAATGATTGATTTTACTAAATCAAAACAATATACTTTATCCATCCGTCTTAGTACGGATGGATTTTCTTTTTCTATCTATAACCCGATTCATGACGATTCGCTTTCAATAATAGAGAAAGAGATAAATGCGTCTTCATCCCTTACAGCAAATCTAAAAACACTCTTTCACGAATCGGATTTCCTCAATCATCCTTACAAACGAGTAAACATTATGATGGCAGGCAAGCGTTTTACGATTGCGCCATTAGAATTGTTTGAAGAGGAACAGGCGGAACTTCTGTTTTATCATAATCATCAGAAAAAAGAAAACGAAACGGTGCTCTATAATATTCTAAGAAAGAATAATGTAGCTGTCATCTTCGGCATAGACAAAAGCGCACAGACCTTTTTGAATGAACAATATCCCGAAGCTCGTTTCTATTCTCAATCTACTCCATTCATCGATTATTTTTCTGTAAAAAGCAGATTGGGAAACAGTAAGAAGATGTATGCTTCTATACGCAAAGACGGCATTGACATCTATTGTTTTGAACGAGGACATCTGCTTCTGGCTAATTCCTTTGAATGTACGCACACAGAAGACCGTATTTACTATTTATTGTACGCCTGGAAACAACTGGAGTTTAATCAGGAACGGGATGAGTTACACCTAACCGGAATACTTCCGGAGAAAGACGTTTTAATGAGTGAATTGAAAAAGTTTATCCTACAGGTATTCATCATGAATCCTGCAACTAATATTGACATGCAAGCCTTATTAACATGCGAGTAATCAGCGGTATTTACAAACGAAGAAGATTTGACGTGCCTCGGACATTTAAAGCACGCCCTACGACAGATTTCGCCAAAGAAAATCTGTTTAATGTACTCAATAACTATATCGATTTTGAAGAAGGAATAACAGCTCTTGATTTGTTTGCCGGAACGGGAAGCATCAGTATCGAATTGGTATCCCGCGGATGCGACCGTGTTATCAGCATTGAGAAAGATCCTGCACATCACTCATTCATCTGCAAAATTATGAAAGAGGTGCAGACAGACAAATGTCTGCCGATACGCGGAGATGTATTCAAGTTTATCAAAAATGGCCGCGAACAGTTCGACTTCATCTTTGCCGATCCTCCCTACGCTTTAAAAGAGTTGGAAACAATACCCGAATTAATCTTTCAGAATAATCTTCTCAAAGAAGGAGGATTATTGGTACTGGAGCATGGAAAAGATAATAATTTCGAAGAAAATCCACATTTCCTTGAGAGAAGGGTGTATGGAAGTGTGAACTTCTCACTATTCAGATAAGATCCAAATACAATTTCATCCTTATTAAAGTAGCGGAGCCAATAAACGCACGATAGACTCCACAGCTTTTTGTCTCCACGAACGTCTGCCCCAATTCTTCAAAAAGATCTGTGTACTTTCGCGCTGGTCCTGAAGAAATATTTCTTTCATTTCAAGGGCAGTTTCTACGTCATACATAAAAGCATTCACCTCAAAGTTATGCTCAAAGCTACGGAAGTCAACATTGGTAGAGCCTACAGTGGAAAGCATATCATCTGAAACCATCAGCTTAGAATGTAGAAAACCTTTCTTATAAAAATAGACCTTAACACCTGCCTGCATCACATCTGCCAAATAAGAACGCGATCCAAGATGAGTTATCCAGTTATCTGCACGTTCCGGTAACATCAAGCGTATATCCACCCCAGACAATGCTGCTGTTTGCATAGCTGCTAATATTGGTTCTGTAGGCAAAAAATAAGGTGTTTGCATATAGAAATATTTTTTTGCACTGGTAATGGCAACAGTCAATCCCTGCATGATTTCTTTCCATGGCCCGATAGGCTCACTCGTGACAATTTGCACTAAAGAACTTCCGCAAGAGTCAATCTTCGGAAAATAACGGGAAGCGGTTATCAACGTACGGTCTACAAAATACCAATCAAGCAAAAAAGCCGTTTGTAAACCATGCACTGCCTTGCCTTCCAACATGATATGCGTATCTCGCCAAATCCCCCAAGAAAAGCCACGCATATAACGTTCTGCCAGGTTCATTCCCCCAACGAAGCCCACGCGTCCGTCAATAACGACAATCTTTCTATGGTTGCGGTAATTCACCCTACTGGTAAATAAGGGAAAACGTACTTTCAAAAAGCTCCTGACTTCAATACCGGCATTGCGCATTTCTTCAAAAAAACGGTTAGGCACATGCCAGCAACCTACATCATCATAGATAACCCGTACTTCAACCCCGTGAGAAGCTTTTTCTATCAGCACATCCCTGACCATACGCCCGATAGCGTCATCTTCAAAGATGTAATATTCCATGTGGATATGCTGCTTCGCTTTTTGCAGTTCACGCAACAATGATTGAAGTTTGGTATATCCTTCGGTATAGACTGCCACACGGTTCCCCTCAAATGGAAACGCTTGATTCGTTTGCTGGAAAAGCTGAATAAGACGGGAGTATTCATAAGGAACGTCCGAACAATCCTGTGCGAGATATTCGGCCATTGGTTTCTTCAATAAGCGGTCGTAGCTTTTTTGCCCAATGATACGTTCGCGACGTTGACTCCGCCCAAAGAAAAAATAAAAGACAAGTCCGACAATAGGAAGGAAAAGTAATATGAGTATCCATGCCATGGTTTTAACCGGATTCCGGTTGTCAAGAATGATGATGACAATCGTACCGATAATGGCTCCAAAATAAAGAATATCAAAAGCCACTGTTGCTATCTGGCTAAGCATATAGTTCCAATCAATCATAGGAATCTCCTTTCATACGGATACTAAACAACAAATATAGAGTAAATTCTCGGATTAACAAAGAAGTCCCGGCAACAACATTGAATCGTTGTGCCGGGACTTCCTGTTTTTATTTAAACCTATTACTCTGCTTTAGTGTGGTCTGCCACCTCCAAAGCCACCACGCGGGCCACGAGGTCCACCACCATCAAAACCGCCATGACGCATATTGCCGCGAGCTTCTTTATTTCCAAAAACATTCAGACGATAAGAGAAACGAAGCATGCAGTAGCTATTAATTCCGTTATATTCAGAAACAGAACGCATATCGGCTGTTAACGAACGGCTGATATTAGATTGCTGCCGCAGAATATCATATACTTCAAAACTGATGGTTGCGGCATTGCCTTTCAGGAAGTTTTGGGCAATCTGTGCATTCCAAATAAGTTCATTCTTATTCATACTGGCATCACGATAACCACGACGAGCGTTATTAGTGATATTGGTAGACAACGTCATACTCCAAGGTAAAGAGATATTAGTACTTGCACCATAACCAAATGTATAGGGTTCTTGATTGTTTTCCGGACGCAGTTGATTTCGCTCAAAGTTATAGTTGATTGAACCATTCAAGGTAAATTCAAACCAGTCGTTACGGAAAGTTCCATTCAAATTCTCTCCGAAAGTCAGTGTCGTACTAGTGTTCTTGTCATTTATTTTAGTATCGTCATTAAAAAGATAAGAAACCGCATTGGTATAATTAGCACGGGAAAAAGAATTTATGGTAAACCGCTTGTCTCTCAATGCTGTATTGAATCCAAACATTCCCATCGCATTCCAGTTTCCGTTGATATTCTCCGGTTTAACAGTCACTCCACCAGTACTCTGATTATAAGTAGTGGCATTAGTAATGCTATTTTGAGTCATATTCAAGTTTGCATGAGCCATCATGCCACGCTGTTTATCTGCATTATAAGTATTATAAAACAAACGCATAGAATGAGAGAAAGAAGGTTTCAATCCCGGATTACCCTTACGGATATTCAACGGATTAGAGTCATCAGTTACATCAAGCAAATTTTCCATACTCGGCTGGCTTGCACGTCCCCGATAGGTAAAGCGCAACTGGCTGACTTTAGAAAATCTGTAACGAAAATCAACGTTAGGAGCAAAATTGAACACATTTCTTTTTACCACAGTATCTACTTCGGCCTTCTTATAATCCAATCTGGTGTTCTGCGGTTGCAAAGATACTCCAAAGTTCAATCTATATTTCTCGCGGATAATATTTAGTCCTGCATTAATATCATGGTTATAATATTTATATTGAGCATACTTACTCAAATCTCTATCTTTATTCTCTTCATATCCTACAGGCAGGCCATCACCAAAATTCCAAAACCAATCCTGTCCTTTATCGGCATCAGGAATCAAGCTGTATGTACTTCTGTCACTTTCACTATATTTATATTGAAATTTATAGCGGAACTGTAAGAAGGTAGCTCTCGCAATCGGTTCGCTATAAGTCAGTTCGGCAGTATAATCATAATTCTTGGTTGGAGAAGTAGTATATTGTTTACGCTCATCATCTTCTTTTTTTGCATTATCATCAAAATAACGCGTCAATGATTCACTAAACTGTTCGCTGTCATTATCTCCATAACTAAATGTACCACGGAAAGTGATGTTTCGTCCCTGATTATTCAATCTACGATTCACTTGCAAAGAAGCATTTGCAGAGAGATTCTGCCCTTCAGATTTTGATTCACTATTACTGGCGTTGACACGAATAGCTTCTAAAGGATCATCCGTACTTCCCCAGAAAATCTTATTCAAAAACTCATTAGGATTAGACACCAAATTAAATGGATCTCCATTAAAAGTACCCGATTCGGAAATAGAATAACTATTAGACTTTCCATAAGAAACGTTCGGACGGAAAATGATATTTGTCAATGTGTCCGGTTTCCACTCCAACCGAAAGTCTGCATTAAAGTTCGTATTCTTATTGCGGCCTTTACTGTTCGAATTTGAATAAGAATTTCCATTTTGCAGGAAACGTTCCGAGTAGTTTGTAGATGTTGCATCCCGATCACTGAAATTATAACGGGCACTACCTCCCAGTTCCAATTTTTCAGTCTGGGTAGCAAAGTTAGCCCCTAACATCTTGGTAGCAGTCAAACCATTGCTGTTCCGGAAACGAGGTCCGCCACCTCCACCGGAGAATCCCTGATCGTTCACATTATTAGCAGAACCGATTAAAGAGAATTGGCTATTATCGACAAAACGATTCAACATCAAGTTGCTTCCGTAACGATCTTCTGTACCACCGGCAACACTTGCATTACCAAACCAACCTTGATTCATACCTTTCTTCACTTTCAGGTCAAGAACAGTTTCTTCTTCTCCGTCATCTATTCCGGTAACACGTGCCAAGTCCGATTTTTTATCGTATGTTTTCAGTTTGTCGATCATGTTGACCGGTAAGTTCTTCAATCCGGTTTTCACATCACCGCCAAAGAACTCTTTACCATCCACCATAATCTTCTTTACTTCTTTACCATTGATTTTGACGTTACCGTCATCGTCTATTTCTGCTCCCGGAAGTTTCTTCACCAACTCTTCGAGCATCGCCCCTTCGGGAGTACGGTAAGCTGTTGAGTTATATTCCAGCGTATCTTCTTTCACGACCACCTGCGGAGCTTCGGCAGTAATCACCGCTTCCTTCAGCATGACAGCATCAGGGTCCAATGTAATGGTTCCCAATTTTTTATCAGTGGCGTTAGCAGATAATTGTACCGGTACGAGCTTGGTTCGGAATCCAATATAGGAAACTTTCAACACATATTTTCCGGCTTTTACTTTGGGGAGAGTAAACCATCCTTGGTTACTACTGGCTATACCGGCGGCATAAGCACTATCAGGTAATGATAGCAATTGAACTGTAGCCTGCGCTGCGGGCTCTTTAGTATCGGATTCCACCACACGTCCCGAAACGGTAATAACCTTATTCTGTGCAAAAATTGAGAAGGTGCATAGCAACATCAGCACCAACCCTGCTGAAAATCTTTTCATTTACCTTATTTACGATTATATTAGTAGCAATAACAATGTCTTTTTGACAAATCGAATCGTAAAAGGTTTAATTGAAAAGAAAATTATCTTTTAAAGAATCGATCAACAAGCGCTTTTTTCAGACCAAACTCCAGACAAAGCACATTAAAAACCAGAAAAGTAAGGAAAGAGGAAGTATCGACGTTTATCACATCTCCTTGCATAACACGCCACAACATACCACCAAAGACGAACAAGAATGTCAAAAAGATAGCATTACGAACAGCCGAATTCCGGATTTGCTCCGTTTCACGGCTTTCATTCTTACTCAATGCAAAGATTATTAACAAGCATCCTGCCATCATCAACAACTTTGTACATTCTTTATAAAACAGCAAGTTAGTATCAGTTACTACTCCCTGCATCACCAAAATAAAAGGGATGAACAGAGCTACCAACAAGACAACATATCCTAAAGGACGACAATATACAGGTAATAATGCTTTCATGATTAAACGTTTTAATGAGACAAAAGTAAGTAAAAAAAGATATTTTATATACATTTGCAGAGTAAAAAAGCAAAAGAATCATGAGTAAACAAGAAGTTATTCTCTGCGAAAGCTTGGAAACGAGCCTCGGTCGTGCCATTGAGCTATGTCCGCATGACAAATTATTCGTCCTCACAGACGAGCATACCCAGCGTCTTTGTCTCCCTTCTCTAAAGGAATCGGATCTGTTAAAAGATGCTGTAGAAATCTGTATCGGAGCAGAAGATGTGCATAAAACTCTGGAAACACTCGCTTCCGTCTGGATGGCATTAAGTACTCAAGGGGCTACCCGCCACTCTTTACTTATCAATCTTGGAGGAGGGATGGTGACAGATCTCGGAGGTTTTGCCGCAGCTACATTCAAACGGGGCATTTCCTATATCAATATACCAACTACTCTGCTCGCTATGGTGGACGCATCAGTGGGGGGTAAAACAGGAATCAACTTCAACGGACTGAAAAATGAAATCGGTGCTTTCGCTCCGGCAAACAGTGTATTGATTGAAACTGAATTCCTACGCACATTGGACACACACAATTTCTTCTCCGGATATGCTGAAATGTTGAAGCACGGTTTGATTAGCAATACGGCACATTGGGCAGAATTGCTCAATTTCGATTCCTCTAGTATTGATTATGCAGCTCTCAAACAATTGGTAGGTCAATCGGTACAAGTGAAAGAAGATATTGTAGAACAGGATCCCTTCGAACATGGAATCCGCAAAGCATTAAATCTGGGACACACCGTAGGACATGCGTTCGAAAGTATGGCACTGGCAGAAAACCGTCCTGTATTACATGGATATGCAGTAGCTTGGGGAATTGTGTGCGAACTGTATCTTTCTCATCTCAAAGTAGGTTTCCCGAAAGAGAAAATGCGGCAAACGATCCAGTTTATCAAGGATAATTATGGTGTATTTACTTTCGACTGCAAGAAATATGACCAACTGTATGCATTTATGACGCATGATAAAAAGAATACTTCAGGTACTATCAATTTCACCTTACTAAAAGATATTGGAGACATTTGCATCAATCAGACTGCCGATAAGGACACTATCTTCGAAATGCTCGACTTCTATCGCGAATGTATGGGAATTTAATCCATCCTACATCAGATATACCACATAGTAAAAGGGAATGAAATAGACTTCATTCCCTTTCTCTTCCCAATCCCTATAGATATTATTGCCTATTGTGAGGCAATTGTCCGCACTATTGTTCTAAGTTACTCATTCGATATTGTGAAAGCGACATTCCTGTATGCTTTCTAAAAAAACGTCCAAGCGACGATTGATTCGCAAAGTTCGTTTTAATCGCTATTTCCTGAATGTTCAGGCTTGTGTTTTTCAACAAAGCCTTGATTTCTAATATGATGTATTCAACAATCCAGTCTTTAGCAGACTTCCCGCTTGTCTCCTTAATTACCATAGTCAGGTATTTGGAAGTAATACACAGTTTATCCGCATAAAAAGCCACATCCTTATTCTCCTTAAAATGCTTCATGATAAGCCCAAAGAATTTATTAGCCAACTCTTCTTTACGGGTATCCCTGCGGGCAGTCATCAAGGTCGATTCCTTTTGATAAGCATTGAACAGTTCCAGATACAGATACCTCAACAAATGAATAATCAGCTCACGCCTATATATATCTTGAGAGGTAACTTTATCTTTTATCATACCCAGATAATTATACATCCGGGGAATATCGCGTTCCGTCTGCGGATACCAGTAATGAGTCCGCATATAGAAAAAGAAATGCGGAGAAAATCTGGGCACACCACTTAACGCATCACTAAACAGTGAAGTAGATATAACCATCGTAACGGTCGAGAAATCTTCACTTGGCTCACTAAATGAGACAAATTGTCCGGGTAATAATATAATCAATTCCTCCGGTTGTATCCAATGTACATCTTCATGCACTGTAATTTTGGCCTTTCCACCTAAACAATATATAATCAAAGCTGATTGATTATTAGAAGGATAAGAAGTCAAAGGAAGATACTTCAGATTTTGATAAAATTTAAAATCGTCACCCAGGACGTATATCTCTAATGTCTCTCTATTTTTAATGTCTAACATTTAACACCTTTCTAAACTAAGTCTTTTTACAAATGTATAACTTCCTAATTTACCACGCACCAAAAATGGAAATATAGTATCATACTAAGGAAGTCAAACACCTTTTATTTACATTAATTTATAAACAAACTCTCTGATTGTTAGTTCATTTATCATTTTCCTATTTCGTTTTATTATAGACTGACCTGGTTTTTATAGTGTTTTTAGGACAAGAAAAGGATTAATGCTTTCAAATGAAAAATAAGTAGATTGTTTTCTAATTCAAGCAAAATTAAAGAAATGTACTTTTATATCACATAAGAGGCAATCAAAAGAACTACTAACTCATTGAGATAAAGATTTGCATGACCACAAGAAAGACTAATAATCAGAATAATAGCTATAAATCGGCACAATTCATACTAGAAAAATCAACGGATTATTTGCTAATTAAAAATTAATCTGTACTTTTGCATCCGCAATTCGGGGTGTAGCTCAGCCCGGTTAGAGTACGCGTCTGGGGGGCGTGTGGTCGCTGGTTCGAATCCAGTCACCCCGACTGGTTAAAGAGGTTAGAAACCGAATGGGTTCTAACCTCTTTTTATTTTAGAAAACAATGAAAGAAGATCCTAGACATATCCATATCAGTGAATACAGTTATCCTCTTCCGGATGAACGTATTGCTAAATTCCCGTTACCTACCCGCGACCAGTCCAAACTCTTAATATACCGTCGTGGAGAAATCAGTGAAGATGTTTTCACTTCTTTGCCGGAATATCTGCTGCAAGGCAGTCTGATGATATTCAATAATACAAAAGTCATTCAGGCGCGCCTCCATTTTCGAAAAGAGACGGGAGCACTGATCGAAGTGTTTTGTCTTGAACCGATCCAGCCAAACGATTATGTCTTGAATTTCCAACAGACAGCACATGCCGCCTGGCTTTGCATGATCGGCAATCTGAAGAAATGGAAAGACGGACAGTTGAAACGCGAAATGACCGTCAAAGGATTCCCTATTACCTTGACCGCTACCCGAGGAGAATGTAAAGGAACCAGCCATTGGGTAGATTTTGCATGGGATAATCCAGAAGTGACGTTTGCCGATATCCTTGAAGTATTCGGAGAGCTTCCTATTCCTCCTTACTTGAACCGGGATACGGAAGAAAGTGACAAGGAAACTTATCAGACTGTTTATTCTAAGATTAAAGGTTCGGTAGCTGCGCCTACGGCGGGATTACATTTCACTCCACGAGTATTGGATGCACTTCAAGAGAAAGGCATCGATCTTGAAGAATTAACTCTACACGTAGGAGCAGGCACATTCAAACCTGTAAAAAGTGAAGAAATCGAAGGTCACGAGATGCACACGGAATATATATCGGTCAATCGGAGTACCATCAAAAAACTGATTGACCACGACGGTTGTGCTATTGCAGTAGGGACTACTTCTGTACGGACTCTGGAAAGCCTGTATCACATTGGAGTTACATTGGCTGAAAATCCGTATGCTACGGAAGAAGAACTACGTGTCAAACAATGGCAGCCTTATGAAAAGTACGACCAGATTCCTCCCGTTGTTGCGTTGCAAAAGATATTAGGATATCTCGACAGGAATGGTTTGGAAACCCTTCACACCAGTACACAGATTATCATAGCACCGGGATACAATTATAAAATAGTGAAAGCGATGGTTACTAATTTCCATCAGCCGCAAAGTACCTTGCTGCTTTTGGTTTCAGCTTTTGTAAAAGGGAATTGGCGCACAATTTATGATTATGCACTGGCGCATGATTTCCGATTCCTAAGTTATGGAGATTCTTCTTTATTAATACCATAAGATATTCTCCTCTCCGAAAGATTTTACGCAATATAAAAGACACTATGCCAAGCGATAATAACCAAGAAATGTTCCCTATCGTAGACGAACAGGGAAATATCACCGGGGCCACTACTCGCGGAGAATGTCACAGCGGTAGCAAACTGCTTCATCCGGTAGTTCACCTTCACGTATTCAATGCCCAAGGAGACATCTACTTACAGAAACGCCCCGAATGGAAAGACATTCAACCGGGGAAATGGGATACGGCTGTGGGCGGACATATTGATTTGGGCGAAAGCGTAGAAATCGCCCTAAAGAGAGAAGTCCGTGAAGAATTGGGCATCACAGACTTCACCCCCGAGCTTCTCACCAGTTATGTTTTTGAATCCAGCCGTGAAAAAGAGCTTGTTTTTGTCCACAAAACCGTTTATGAGGAAGAAATCCATCCCAGCGACGAACTGGACGGTGGACGATTTTGGAAGATCGAAGAAATAAAAGAAAATCTGGGTAAAGGAATCTTCACTCCCAACTTCGAAGAAGAGCTGAAAAAAGTATCTCTTATTCCTTCTCTATCCAAGTAATAATCTTTTCAGAGAACGGACTTTCTTTCGGAGACACAACTCCCGCCCAACGTCCGTTCTCATCAATCATAAACTTCTGAAAATTCCACTGAACCGGTGCGTTTTCTTTTCCATTCTGTTTTTTCTCCGTCAACCATTGGTAAAGAGGAGCCATATCTTTTCCTTTAACGGAAATCTTAGCCATCATCGGAAAAGTAATATCATAGTTCAAAGAACAGAACTTGGCTATTTCCTCATTACTACCCGGTTCTTGTCCCATAAAGTTATTCGCCGGAAAACCGATAATAACAAAGTCTTTTTCTTTATATTTCTCATATAGTTTCTCCAGTTGAGCATACTGGGGCGTCAGCCCACACTTAGATGCCACGTTGACTACCAGCACTTTCTTACCTTTCAGTGAAGAAAGAGAAAAGTCCTTACCATCAATAGTTTTCACTGTAAAATCATAAAAAGACTTGTTTTGCGCTTCCGAAGAAATTGCAAACAACAGGCTTACCATCATCAAGACGAATGTTTTCATGCTGAATATACATTTAGTTTGTTTTTATATTAAACGAGTAAACTGAAAGAAATGTTTGTTCAGCAGTGAAACAAGAACTATGATTTTACATCTTTCAATTCCCAAATCCGTCACTTCACCCCACAATCTTTCCGCTTCATTTATTCTTAGTGATAACGGATGAAGATAGGTAGTAATTTTGTATCGTGAAATAATAATACAACGAAAGTCATGTTTACAGCTATTGTACGTTTTTCAATCAAGAAGAAACTATTTGTAGGACTCACTACTCTCTTCCTGTTTATCGGAGGTATCTATGCGATGCTGACACTACCTATTGATGCCGTGCCCGACATTACCAATAATCAGGTACAAATAGTGACCGTATCTCCTACACTCGCGCCACAAGAGGTGGAACAACTCATCACTATGCCTATCGAAATAGCGATGAGCAATATTATGAATGTCGAAGATATCCGTTCTGTCAGCCGCTTCGGGCTATCGGTCGTAACGGTCGTTTTTAAAGAAAGTGTCCCCACACTCGATGCACGGCAGTTGATAAATGAACAAATACAAAGCGTAACAAGCGAAATTCCCTCCGAGCTCGGAACACCGGAGATGATGCCCATCACCACCGGTCTGGGAGAAATTTACCAGTATATATTGAAGGTAGCTCCCGGATATGAGAAGAAATATGACGCAATGGAACTCCGCACCATTCAAGATTGGATGGTGAAACGTCAGTTGTCCGGTATCCCCGGTATAGTAGAAATCAATAGTTTCGGCGGTTACCTGAAACAATATGAAGTAGCCGTCGACCCGGACGCCCTTTTTTCTTTGAATATCACTATCGGCGAGGTGTTCGAAGCACTTAGCAGCAACAACCAAAATACCGGCGGAAGCTACATTGAGAAGATAAAGAACGCCTACTATATCCGGTCGGAAGGTATGATTACCCGCATCAAGGATATTGAACAGATTGTAGTGACCAACCGAAATGGGATTCCGGTACATATCAGTGATGTAGGAGTTGTCCGCTTCGGCTCTCCAAAGCGTTTCGGTGCCATGACAAAGGATGGTGAGGGCGAGTGTGTCGGCGGAATTGCCATGATGCTGAAAGGTGCCAACGCAAATGTAGTGACTCAAGAACTCGAAAAACGGGTAGAAAAAATACAGCAGCTATTACCCGAAGGAGTCAGTATAGAACCTTACTTGAACCGTTCGGAACTGGTAAACCGGAACATCTCTACGGTTGTCAACAACCTGATTGAAGGAGCGGTTATCGTCTTCCTTGTACTCATCCTCTTCCTCGGCAACCTCCGTGCCGGACTGATTGTCGCATCCGTCATCCCGCTGGCAATGCTCTTCGCTTTTATCATGATGCGTGTATTCAATGTCACCGCCAATCTAATGAGTCTCGGTGCCATTGACTTTGGTATTGTAGTAGATGGCTCTATCGTTATATTGGAAGGTATCCTCGCCCACATTTACGGAAAACAATTCCGAGGCCGCACACTGACCCGCAAAGAGATGGACAAAGAAGTGGAAAAAGGAGCTTCCGGCGTTGCACGTTCCGCCACCTTTGCTGTATTAATTATCCTTATCGTCTTCTTCCCCATCCTTACATTGAACGGGATTGAAGGGAAATACTTCACCCCCATGGCCAAAACACTTGTGTTCTGCATTATCGGAGCCTTAATTCTTTCACTGACTTATGTTCCTATGATGGCCTCCCTCTTTCTGAAGCATACCATTGTTGTGAAACCCACCCTTGCCGACCGCTTCTTCGAGAAACTGAACAAGATCTACCAGCACACCCTGCGCGCCTGTCTTCGTTACAAATGGCGTACCGTCATCGTAGCCTTCTCTGCGCTGATCGGTTCACTTTTTCTCTTTACCCGCCTGGGAGCAGAGTTCATTCCTACTTTGGACGAAGGAGATTTTGCCATGCAAATGACACTACCCGCAGGAAGTTCGCTGACCGAAAGTATCGAAGTATCCCGCTTGGCAGAGAAAGCATTAATGGATAAATTCCCTGAAATCAAACATGTTGTAGCCAAAATAGGAACGGCGGAAGTTCCCACTGACCCGATGGCAGTGGAAGATGCCGATGTGATGATTATCATGAAACCATTTAAAGAATGGACAAGTGCCGGAAGCCGTGCAGAAATGGTGGATAAAATGAAAGATGCACTTGCTCCGCTCTCCGAACGTGCCGAATTCAACTTCTCGCAACCGATACAACTTCGCTTCAACGAGCTGATGACGGGAGCAAAAGCAGATATTGCCATCAAATTATATGGAGAAGACACGCACGAATTATATGAAAGAGCCAAAGAAGCAGCTACCTTTGTAGAAAAAGTGCCGGGAGCAGCGGATGTCATCGTTGAGCAAACGATGGGATTACCTCAATTGGTAGTGAAATACAACCGTGGCAAAATAGCCCGTTACGGCATCAACATACAAGAGCTTAACACCATTATCCGAACTGCCTATGCCGGAGAGTCAACAGGTGTAATCTTTGAAAACGAACGAAGATTCGATCTCGTGGTCCGGCTTGACCAGGAGAAAGTGGCCGACTTGAATCTTGATAAGTTGTTTGTACGCACTTCGGAAGGAATTCAAATCCCTGTTGGAGAGGTAGCAAGCATCGACCTTGTCAGTGGACCACTGCAAATCAACCGGGATGCAACCAAACGGCGCATCGTCATCGGTGTCAATGTGCGTGACGCAGACATCCAGCAAGTTGTCGCCAATATTCAAGAGACATTGAACAAGAACATCAAACTGAAGCCGGGATATTACTTCGAATACGGCGGCCAGTTCGAAAACTTGCAAAATGCCATCAATACCTTACTGGTGGTCATCCCCGTAGCATTAATGCTCATTCTATTGATTCTGTTCTTCGCATTCAAGAACATCACCTATACCCTGATGGTATTCTCAACCGTCCCCCTATCGCTCATCGGTGGTATCGCCGCACTTTGGCTACGCGGACTTCCGTTTAGCATATCGGCCGGAGTAGGATTCATCGCTTTGTTCGGGGTGGCAGTATTGAATGGTATCCTGATGGTAAATCACTTCAACGAACTTCGTAAACAAAATACCTATTCCATGACTACAAACCAGATTATCAAAAGAGGGACTCCACACTTGCTCCGTCCTGTATTCCTGACAGGACTGGTTGCATCTCTGGGATTCGTCCCGATGGCAATAGCCACTTCAGCCGGCGCAGAAGTACAACGTCCGTTGGCAACAGTGGTCATCGGTGGCTTGATTATTTCTACCGTACTGACTTTACTCATCATTCCGGTGTTTTACAAAATTGTAAATTCATTTGCTACCTGGAGACGTCCGGGAATCAAACTGCGCTGGCCTTTCGGGGGATTGTGTCTCCTGTTCTTGTTTCTTCCCGCGTTCGTTTCCGCTCAACAGACACAAACAGTCAGTCTCGAACAGGCGATAGAAATAGCCAAACAAAATCATCCTCGCCTGAAAATAGCCAATAATGCTATTCAACAAGCCAAAGCCACTCGCGGAGAAGTGATAGAAGCAACGCCTACCTCGTTCAGCTATTCCTGGGGTCAACTTAACGGAGAAAACAAAAAAGACAAGGAACTGGCTTTCGAGCAAAGCCTGGGCTCCCTTCTAACGCCATTCTACAAGAATGCGTTAGTCAACCGTCAGGTAAAAACAAACACCTATTATCGGCAGATGGTAAAGAAAGAAATCACAGCAGAAGTGAAAAGGGCGTGGGCCTACTACCAATATGCCACTAATCTCTGTTCAATGTATCGGGATCAGGATAAAATGGCAGAAGAACTGCAGCGCATCGGAGAATTACGATACCAACAAGGAGAGATTACCTTGCTAGAGAAAAATATGATGACCACCATAGCTGCCGATCTGCATAACCGCTGGTTCCAAGCAAAAGAAGAAGAGAAAATGGCATTGGCACGTTTCCAATGGAGTTGCTACTCCAACGATCCCATTGTTCCGGTGGATTCCACTTTATCCTTATTCTATACCGGCATTTCGGATGGAAACCTGTCGGGAGCACATACTGCCTACTTTCAAAGCCAGGCAGATGAAGCGAAAGCAATGCTCCGTGTAGAGCAGAGCCATTTCTTTCCTGAAATCAGTGTGGGGTATACACGTCAGGACATTCTCCCACTTAAGAATCTGAATGCCTGGATGATCGGGGTTTCTTTCCCCATCTACTTCCTGCCACAAAAGAGCAAAGTGAAGCAGGCACGGCTAACTGCCACTTCAGCGCAAATACAGGCAGATGCCAACATCCGGGAGTTAAGAAATAAAACACTCGAACTAGAAGCATCCCTCCGCAGATACAACGAAAGTTTACGATATTATACCTCTTCTGCCTTGAAAGAAGCGGACGAACTGACAAAGGCAGCCAACCTGCAATTGCAGCAGAGCGAAACAGGCATTGCCGAATATATACAGTCGATTACCACCGCCAGAGAGATACGCAGAGGCTATATTGAAACAGTCTACCAATACAATATTGCTGCACTGGAATATGAACTTTTCAAGTAGGTGGAAGATCGAGACATTGAATGACATACATCACCCAGAATAATTATTATAAAACATAAGATATGAAAAAGATAGTTTATCCCATCCTTTTACTAATTCTAACGGCTTGCAAAGGAAACCAGCAAACTACAAATAACGAATCCGCCGCAATTCCCGTTGCCGAAACGATAGCAGATACCATCACACAACCCGAAGTGGATGCCATCACTTCAGCTACCTCAAAGCCTAATCAGGTTTCGTTCAACGGACGAATCGTTCTTCCTCCTCAACGTCAGGCAACCATTGCTTTAACCATGGGGGGCATTGTAAAAAAAGCGTCTCTGCTTCCAGGGCAATGGGTGGCTGTAAACAGTGTAATCGCCACGTTAGAGAATCCGGAGTTCATCACCCTGCAACAAACTTATCTGGACAGTCACGCACAGACCGAATATCTCTTAGCTGAATACGAACGGCAAAAAAATCTGTCTGCCGAACAAGCAGCTTCTCAAAAGAAATTCCAGCAAAGTAAAGCGGACTTTCTCTCCATGAAGAGTCGCCAGGACGCCGCTGCTGCACAACTTTCTCTTTTAGGCGTTCAAACGGAGGCATTACTTAAGAACGGAATACAACCGCTACTGGAAGTCAAAGCCCCCATTAGTGGTTATGCCGCTAATGTAGCGATGAATATCGGCAAATATATCAATCCGGGAGAAGCACTTTGCGAACTTATCGATAAAAGCAGCCCGATGCTTTGCCTGACTACTTACGAGAAAGATCTTGCAGACATACAAGTCGGCAGCCCGGTACAGTTTCGTGTAAACGGAATGGGGACACAAACCTTTCACGGCGTCGTGATTTCCATCGGACAAAAAGTAGACGAAACCAATCGTTCGCTCGAAGTGTATGCTTCCATCAAGGAGGAAAATGTACAATTCCGCCCCGGTATGTATGTCACGGCACACATTCAGAAACAATAATTGACCAACTGTGACAACAGCATTGACATTTTATAACCGGTAACTCATAATTTACCACTATCTTTGTTGTATGATAGCCAAAGCAATAAAAAAAGATAAATATATACTTTCCACAGTCATCATCTCCTTAGCGGTTGCTGTACTGATTCATTTTCCTGAATCAGTATCTCTTTTCGACCGTTTCGAAAGTCATTCCTTATTCCCAGGGATGAAGTTTATAGATGTGGCAAACGAAATACTGTTTACCTTTCTGTCGCTATTGTTACTTTTTGCCATCAATACCCGTTTGTTTCATTTCAATCAGGCTTCCATTAAAATTACAGGGACAAAGATTTTGCTTTCCTTTATCGTGACATGGATATTGAGTAACTTGTCAGGACAGTTTTTTGTTTTCCTTCACAGAACGTTTGATATTCCGGCCATCGATGCCATGGTACATCATTATTTGCATCCATTGCGGGATTTCATTGTAGCATGTCTCGTCACCAGTAGTTGCTGTATCATTCATCTTATATTCAAGCAGCAACTGGTACTTATTGAAAACGAACAGCTTCAGGCAGAGAATCTCCGCAATCAGTATGAAGTACTGAAGAATCAGCTGAACCCACACATGCTGTTCAACTCGCTGAATACCCTGCGTTCGCTGGTACGCGAAAATCAAGATAAAGCGCAGGATTACATTCAGGAACTCTCCCGGGTACTAAGGTATACTTTGCAAAGTAATGAGTCACAATGTGTCAGTCTCCGGGAAGAAATGGAATTTGTTTCCGCTTATATATTTCTATTAAAGATGCGTTTTGAGAACAATCTACAATTCGACATACAGATAAGCAATGCCTACGAAGAATATCTCCTCCCTCCAATGGCGGTGCAAGTGTTGATTGAGAATGCAGTAAAGCACAACGAAATCAGCAACCGGAAGCCGTTGACCATTCATATCACGACGGACGATAACGGCAATTTGTCTATCAGCAACGACATTCAGCCCAAATGGACTGCAACTTCCGGAACCGGCATCGGACTTGCCAACCTTGCCAAGCGATACAGGCTCTTGTTTAAACGGGATATACAAATAACGGAGGACAGAGAGTTTACAGTTTGTATTCCTTTGATTGAAAAATCACAACTAGAACAATAATCACCATGAAGATTGTCATTATAGAAGACGAAAAAGCAGCAGTACGAAACCTGACTTCACTGCTTAATGAAATAAAACCGAATGGAGAAATCGTGACCATACTGGATAGTATCAGTTCCACTATCGAATGGTTCAGTTCTCATCCGATGCCGGAACTGGTATTCATGGATATTCACCTGGCAGATGGTTCCGCCTTCGAGATATTCAATCATATCAATATTACTTGTCCGATTATCTTTACAACTGCCTATGATGAATATGCGTTACGTGCATTCAAAGTAAACAGCATCGACTACTTATTAAAACCCATCGGTAAGGAAGACATAGAACACGCTTTCGATAAGCTCCAAGGTTTACAGGATGCTGCTGACAAACACCAGTTTCCTTTTCCACAACAGGAGAATGAGCTACTGAAACTGATACATTCACTCCAAAAGCAAGAAAACTATAAAAGTCATTTCCTTATTCCTACCAAAGGAGACAAACTATTGCCCGTTTCTGTAGATATGATACAATTGTTTTATATTAAGGACTGTCAGGTCAAAGTAGTCTTAACCGATGAAACCGAATACTGTTTTTCTCAAACATTAGATGAACTTACGGAGTGTCTCAATCCTTCTCTTTTCTTTCGGGCTAACCGCCAATATCTTATTTCGCGAGAAGCTATCAAAGATATTGACTTATGGTTCAACAGCCGACTGTCCATCAACTTGTACTATTCAGGAATCAAAGAAAAAATACTTGTCAGTAAAGCCCGAGTAGCAGAGTTTAAAGAGTGGTTCTCTAAGAGAAAACGTTGATTCCGAAGCATTGCCTTCTTAGAACAAATAGCAAAACAAAGTGTTTCGTGCCGTGAAACGATTGGTTTCAACGCTTGAAACAAGCAGTTTCACGGCATGAAACACTTTGTTTCTCACCGAGGAAACTTTAGTTTCAAGCCTCTGAAACTGCAGTTTCCCCTAATGGAAACTAAAGTTTCCCGCCTTGAAACTAAAAGTATCCCCTGTTGAAACTTCTATTTACATACAAGCTTATATTTATATGCAGGCATGTTCATTTCAAACGGTGATAGATGAATGATTAGGTGACAGGTGGAGAACAATCTATCACCACCCTGAAAGCTCGATGAACAATACGTTTCAGAAGGATGGTGATAGATTGAAAGATGATTTCCATTTTTACGTATGGAAAGTTAGAATATGTGCCATCATTCAATGACAGCTGCAAAGCCACCATTTCTAACCATCTTTATAGCTAGCTGCTCTCCGGCTTTCACCTGGGATGACTTGCAACGATAATCCATCGCCTGACGTCCTGCGTTGATACCATCCTCAAAAGATATCATTTGATAAGAGCGATCTTTATTCAAGAAATCTAACTTTATGGTAAACTCACGTTCCTTTTCACCATTGTTAGTCATTCCTCCTATAAACCACTTATCACCTTTCCGTTTTGCTACAATGACATATTCACCCGCTTTAGCTTCCAGTGCCACAGTCTCGTCCCACGTTACGGGAACTTGTGTAATGAAACGGGTACAATCTTCATTACGATAATAAAGAGTAGGATTATCCGCCAACATCTGCAGACCACTTTCAAAAACCACAAAGAGTGCCAACTGATAAGCGCGTGTTCCGATACTTGCAGCATTGGGACGTTCCGAGCGATACACATTAGGCTGCATACTAATCATCGCTCCGGGAGTATAATCCATCGGACCGACAGCATTACGCATAAACGGTAAATACAGACTATTATCCGGATAACAACCGCCCATTTGTTCCATGCCACGCACTCCTTCGTAAGACAATACATTCGGATATTTATATTCCAGTCCGGCAGGTTTGAAAGAGCCATGAAAATCGACAAACAAATGATGTTTGGCTGCTTCCCGGGCTACCCGTTCGTAATAGTTGACCATCCACTGATCGCTTCTGTCCATAAAATCAATCTTAAGTCCTTTTACTCCCCATTCATTGAAAGTCTTGAAGAGATCAAAATTGTTTTCTACCGTCAACCACGTCAACCAAAGCACAATCCCTACATTTTTTTCTTTGCCATAACGAATCAACTCGTGCAAGTCTACTTTGGGATTAGGCGTATAAGGATCACGTGTACTTTTAGCCCAGCCTTCATCCATAATGATATATGGAATACCAAATTTAGAAGCAAAATCAATGTAATACTTATAAGTATCCAAGTTATAACCGGAAACAAAATTCACATCCGGTCCGTAAGGAGAAGCGTCATTCCACCATTCCCAGCTCACCTGTCCCGGCTTAATCCATGAAACATCCTGAAGTTGATTCTTTTCAGCCAGTTTATAAGTCATTGTATTCTCAATCAACTGCTTATCATTTTTACTTATCACAAAGTAACGCCAAGGATAATTTCTCGTACCTTTTGTTTTAGCAATGTAATCAGCTTCTTGAGTAATCTTCACGCTACGATCACTGTTTTCGGCAAACGCAAGCGGAGCTTTAGGAAAAACAGAGATTGCTCCGTTCGTACCCGTTCCTTTGAGAAACATACATGGATAATCAGCCAGATCCGACTCGCTGATTAATATTTTATAGTCTTTTTGTGTGTCAATCAATACCGGCAAAACAGCTATCCGTTCTTCAGGCTTCCACGCATTACTTTGAACATGTGTGTAAGGTTCCTCATAAGCTGTATGGAAGCCTCCCGGTTGTTGCAAGTGAAGAAGATAATCCGACGGGAAGTTGATAGCAAACTCTTCGTTCATTACTTCAACATCACCTTTTTGTGAAGTAATAAACCGGTAAGCAACTCCATCGTCAAAAGCACGGAATTCTACTGCATAATCTTTAAAGGTCAGTAGCAATTGATTATAACGATTATTGACTTTCGAATATTTCAAAGGAACAATAGGAGTTAATTGCTCGTCGACACTCCATTGCTTCTGACGACGCAACTTAGGGTTCTGTCCCAACACTTGATTTTTCAGAACCAACAAAAGAGAATTGTCTTTCAACAATACATCTCCGTTATAATCTATACTATAATAGATTTTATCCGAGAGATTCAAGGACACTTTCAGCTCTCCATTGGGAGAAATTAACTCTAACTTATTCTGTGCACGAAGTAGTGATGCCAAGCACAAACACACAACTAACAGGAAATATCTTCTCATGATTTAGATATTTAATTAATAATCGTTTTACAATGGCAAATGTAATAAAAACATCACTTCGTACTATCAAACGGACTGGGTAATACTCCTTCAAAAGTTATTTTCACTGGTTTGATATACCCGTTTTCATCAAATTTACCTGATATTTCATTGTCTTTCCAGGCAACGACAAAGAAGGAGCTACCGCTTCATCCGATACCGCACGCTTATAGTTCGGTTTACTGCTCATGACAAAACGTAGTTTCACGCCATCACGTATATCCTCATATTTCAAATAAGATTTGTCATACTTCTTGCCATTCACATACAATTCCTTTACATACACATTCTTCGGCGACCAATTATCTGCTACCATTTCAATCACTTTTCCGTTGCTCATCCGAACTGTTATTGCCTCAACGCAAGGAGAACCGATGTTATACATATTGCTTGAAGGAGCCACCGGGTAAAAGCCAATGCAATTGAACATATACCAAGCCGACATCTGTCCGCAATCGTCATTGCCACTTAATGCATCCGGAGTATCGCCATAGAAACGTTCAGCAATCGTCCGTACCCACTTCTGACATTTCCAAGGTTCTTTCAAGTAATTATAAAGATACGCTACATGATGGCAAGGTTCATTTCCATGCCAATAGGCTCCGATACGGCCTTGAATATCATGTGCTCCCGGAATGTCATCCGGCAGCTCTACTGTGAACAGTTCATCCAACCGGTTGCGGAACCAATCTTCGCCAGCTTCGTTCATATATCCTTGTACATCTTGTGGTACGTACCAGGTATATTGTACAGTAAAGCCTTCCGTAATATCCCCCCATCCATTTACAGATCCGGGTCCCTGATAAGCTACCGGAGTAAACGGTGTACGCCAGTTTCCCTGACTGTCCTTGCCACGCATATACTTCGTTTCCGGATCAATCAAAGTCTGATAAGAGAGTGCACGATTCAAGAAATAACGATAATCATCCTCTTTACCCAAAGCCTTGGCAGCCTGTGCCATGCAATAATCATCATACGCATATTCCAATGTTTTAGATACTGACTCCGCCTCTTTATCGAAAGGCACATATCCCATCATACGATATTCCGGCAAACAGTCATAATTCGGATTCATCGCCGTGGTCTTCATAGCCTCATACGCACGTTCGTAATCGAATCCTTTCACTCCCTTCACAATCATGTCAGCCAATACGGAAACTGCATGATAACCAATCATACACCAAGTCTCATTTCCATAAAACGACCAGATAGGAAGCATTTTCTCCACACTCTTATCATAATGAGCCAACATGGAATTGGCAATATCGGCATTCACTTCCTGCTGCACCAGATTGAACCAGGGATGCAAAGCCCGGTAGGTATCCCAAAGAGAGAATACCGTATAGTTGATAAATCCTTCGGCTTTCTCTATATTTTTATCTAATCCGCGAAACTGCCCGTCTGCATCCTGAAAGATGAACGGATGCAAAGCCGCATGATAAGCCGACGTATAGAATGTTCTTTTCGTTTTACGGTCGGCAGTAAGGGTATATTTTCCAAGTTCTTTTTCCCATAGTGCTTCTCCTTTAGCTTTCAGATCATCGAAAGTGAGTCCAGCAAGTTCCGCCATATTGTTTTTTGCCCCGTTTGTGCTGACCGATGAAATAGCAGTTTTTACAATCACTTCCTCTCCGGCTTTCGTATCAAAAGAGATGCAAGCCATCAGATTCTTTCCCCAAGCTTCATAGCTGCTACGAAACCGGGAGGTATTGTAAATCACCGGTTTCTTATTCTGCATAAAGCGCAAGCCGGTCAACTTTTTAGAGAAAGTAGCCGTGAAATAAATATGCCGTTCCGGTCCCCAACCTTTCACCAGTTTATATCCGGTGATGGTAGAATCATTTTCCATGCGCAGATTCGCCCATTCACAAGATTGCCATAAAGTATGGTTCATATCAATCATTATAAAAGCTTTATCCGATTGAGGATAGGTGAAGCGAAACATACCACTACGTACCCCTGACGTCATTTCAGCCTTTACTCCATAATCTGACAGTTCCACCGCATAATAATTAGGTGATGCCCATTCCTTTTCATGAGAATAACGTGAACGGTATCCCTTTTCCGGCTCCTCACGTGTCCCCGGATCCAGTTTCATCTCTCCTGTTCCGGGAATAAACAAGAAGTCTCCCAAATCAGGTATACCAGTCCCGCTTAAATGAGTCAGACTGAACCCCAACAAGGTGGAATGATTATATTTATAACCGGAAGCCGCATCATAGTATTTACTATCCGTGTCCGGACTCATCTGAATTCCCCCGAAAGGAATCTGCGCACCCGGATACACATTACCATAACCATCTGTTCCCACAAATGGATTCACATAATCAATCAGTTTCTCGGTTTGAGCCATGCCTGGCAAAATACTCACCAGGCACAGCCATACTAAAAACAATCCTCTTTTACCCATTACACTCACCATATTTACATTATTATGCTTGTATATCACCTACCGCAACTTGATATTCATGCCACAGTTCATCAATATTATATTCGTCTCCTAAAACATGCTTGATAGCTCCATCAAACGACCAAGGGATAACCTCCAATGTACTCCGGTTAAACTTACGCAGGAATTCAGGATCTTTGTTGTCACGTAACCACACGAAGAAATAACCCGCCGTACGGTATCCGTCCATATAATTTCCACCTTTCGGACGGGCATTCGGTCCGTCAAATCCTCCATTGGCAACCCGCACAGCATCTGCCATTCCCTCGATAAATGCCCAGAACACACGATTGGTTCCATAAGAACCAATTCCCTGCGGTTCCAGCTGATATGCGTGCGTCAGTTCATGCAAGAGCACCCCGCGCGTTTCGAAAAACAACTTTGCCGTATCATTCGCTGCAAAAGATTTTTCAATATGACGTGTACTGTAGAAAATCGTCACATCACCATTGCCACCGCCTTTAGCAGAAATACCGTTGATATCTTCCAAAGTATAATGTATCTTGTGCACTGCGGGAATACTATCTTCCGGAGAATTGTAAAGAGTAGCTAATACAGTACGTGCCTGTTCCTTGATGTACGATTCAGCATCGGGAATGATCCGGTGGTAAATGTCCGATCCCAGCGTTTCCGGTGCTTTATCCTCAAACAATACAGCACCTGTATTGTACTCTTTCCATACATCAGAATTATCCTTCACCTGTTTTTGCACACTTGCAGCACAAGCCCCCATACCTACCAGCAGGCAGGCTGCATAGATTAAATGTATCTTTTTCATACTCCTTTATTGATTATTCGTTGATTCCGTTAGTTAATGAATAAGGTTTATCCTCCGGTGATAATCCGCGACGTTTATTAGGTGACGCCCCCATCTTGAATTCAAGCACGCCTCCTTTCAAAATGTCTTCATGTGTAATGTACATCTTGTCGTATACCTTACCGTTCAATTTCAGCGACTGCACGTAACGTTTCTTATCGCTGACACCCGGCGCTTTGATCTCCAATGTCTTTCCATTAGGAAGCGTCATCTTCAGATAAGGTAGGTAGGGCGCTCCCAATACATACTGGTCTGTACCAGGACAAACCGGATAGAAACCCATCACGGAGAAAAGGTACCATGCTGACATCTGTCCGCAATCATCATTTCCACCCAATCCGTTAATATCATTCTTATACATCTTATTCAGAATCTCACGCAGCCAGTACTGTGATTTCCACGGCTGGGAAGTCCACGCATATAGATAAGGAACATGGTGGCTCGGTTCATTACCATGCACATATCCGCCGACCAAACATTCTTCAGTAATATCCTCATTATGCTCATAGTACTTCTCCGGCAGATGCATGGAGAACAGTTCATCCAATTTCTGTACGAACGTCCCTTCTCCTCCCATCAAGTCGATCATGCCAAATACATCGTGTGGCACATGAAAAGAGAAATTCCATGAATTGCCTTCAATAAAACCTTCACCATAGGTTTGCAATACATCAAACTCTTTCTTGAAAGAACCGTCACTATAACGGGGACGTGCAAAACCAATACTTGTATCATAGATAGTACGATAATTGAGGGCACGCTTTCGGTAAGTCTCCGCTATTTCCTTGTTACCTGCCTTCAAAGCTGTCTGATAGATAGTCCAATCGTCGTATGCATACTCCAAAGTAGAAGAAGCTGCTGTACCACTTTTGTCAAGCGGAATATATCCCAGCTTCATATAATCAGCTATACCTTCATAATACGGAACGGTGGATGTACTGACCATTGCCGCCAATGCCTCATCCACATTCGAAAAGACGCCTTTGGTTATTGCATCCGCCAGTACAGACACAGCATGATAACCGCTCATACACCAGTTTTCATTTCCCATCAGACTCCATATCGGCAACATTCCGTGCACGCTTTGTTGCTCATGTTTAATCATGGATTCCACCATATCCGCATTGCGTCCCGGTTTCACCAGATTCAGGAAAGGATGTTCCGCACGATAGGTATCCCAAAGGGAAAATATAGTATAGTTGGTGAATCCTTCCGCCCGGTGTATGTTATGATCCAGCCCACGATAGGAACCGTCTACATCCATATACACAGACGGATTAATCATGGTGTGGTAAAGAGAAGTATAGAACATTGCTTTCTGATCGGGCGTACCTTCGATCTCGAAATGCTTCAGTTCACTATTCCAATCTGTACGAGCAGCTTCCGCCAACTGTTCGAAACTCTTTCCGGAAGCCTCGGCATGCAGATTCTTAATGGCCCCTTCCGTACTGACTGCCGACAATGCCACTTTTACAACCAGTTCCGAATTGTTAGCGGTATCGAAGTTAAAGTAAGCCACGATTTTTCGACCTGTGATTTCGGGGAAGTTCTTTTCCAACTTAAAACGACGCCAAAAGCCATTGTACAATACTTTTTCCTTATCCTTATATCCGTAGTCTTTAATCGGCTGTGACAAAGAGATAGCAAAATAGGTATAATTCGTACGCGCCCATCCATTGGTGATACGATATCCGGTCAACAGAGTATCGTTTTCGACTCTCAAATTGGCCCATAGAACTTTGCCGTCATAATTATAAATACCATGCACCAGATCCAAAATCAAATGACCATCTTTTCCTTTCGGGAAGGTATATTTATGTATACCCGTCCGTTGTGTTGCTGTCAGTTGGGCCTTAATGCCATAATCGTCCAGTATCACTTCATAATATCCGGGAACAGCTTTTTCTGTAGCATGGTCAAAACGTGAACGGTATCCCTCTTCCGGATAATCCGCCCGACCGGGATTTAACTTCACATCGCCAACAGCAGGCATCAACAAGATGTCTCCCAAGTCAGAATGTCCCGTACCACTAAGATGAGTGTGACTGAAGCCAACAATGGTCTTGTCCCTATATTGGTAACCGGCACAATACTCGTAGGCATTTTTCTGATAAGCTCCATTTACATTATGCGGAATTGTGTCTGTGTCCGGACTCAACTGTACCCATCCGAAAGGAGTGCAAGCACCGGGAAAAGTGTGCCCCATCCCATTGGTCCCGATAATCGGATTCACATAGTCTACCGGCTGTTGGGCTATGGCGGACAAAGTTGCTGCCGCCATAGTCATCATCAATACTTTCTTTCTCAAATTATTCATATCAGCTTACTTTGCGTCACGAGAGAATGAATACGGGAAGTCTGATTCGTTGATACCTCTTCCCTTATTCGGTTTGTTATCCATATCAAACACCAGACGACCGCCTTTCAACAGATCGAAATGGTTCAGATAATTCTTTGTATAATTCTTGCCATTATAATTCAATGAACGAATATAACGATTATCATCGTTATTCTTCGGGGCGGAGATTTCCAGTTTCTTGCCGTTCTCCAGTGTAATCGTTGCTTTCTTGAAGTAAGGAGCTCCCATTACATATTCATTGCTACCGGGACATACCGGATAAAATCCCAATGCAGTAAATACATACCAAGCCGAAGTCTGACCGTTATCTTCATCTCCACAATAACCGTCCGGAGTAGGAAGATAGAGGCGGTTCATCGTCTCACGCAACCAATATTGGGCTTTCCACGGTTCGCCGGCATAGTTATACAAGTAGATCATGTGCTGGATAGGTTGGTTGCCATGTGCATAGTTACCCATGTTAGCAATTTCCATTTCACGAATCTCGTGAATCACTCCTCCATAATAGCTATCATCAAATACAGGAGGAAGATTGAATACAGAATCAAGCATACTGACAAACATCTTCTTGCCGCCCATCAGATCAACCAGTCCTTGTACATCGTGGAATACCGACCATGTATAATGCCAACTATTTCCTTCCGTAAAGGCATCTCCCCATTTAAAAGGATTGAAAGGAGTCTGGAAAGTTCCGTCGGAATTCTTTCCCCGCATCAACTTAGTTTCTGGATCGAACAGATTACGATAGTTCTGACTCCTTTTCTTATAAACATCCAGTTCTTCTGCCGGACGGCCTAATTTTTCACCCATACGGTAAATGCACCAGTCATCGTATGCATATTCCAATGTGCGTGCCGCATTCTCATTAATTTTCACATCGTATGGCACATAGCCCAGTTTGTTATAATATTCATATCCACGGCGTCCGGTAGTAGAAACTTTCGGATGTACGCTATTGGCCCCTTTCAGTAGGCCTTCGTACATTCTTTCTGCATCCGCTTTGGTCACATTCTTCATGAAAGCATCCGCCACTACAGAAGCTGAATTGTTCCCAACCATACAACCACGATGGCCCGGGCTTGCCCATTCTGGAAAGAATCCACTTTCAAGATAGGTATTCAACAGGCCTTCCTGCATCTTCTCACCCATTGAAGGATATATCAAATTAACAAATGGAAACAAGCAACGGAAAGTATCCCAGAATCCAGTGTCGGTAAACATATATCCCGGACGGATTTCACCATTATAGGGACTGTAATGTATAGTCTCCCCCTTACCGTTTACCTCGTAAAACATACGGGGAAACAACACCGAACGATACAAGCAAGAGTAGAACGTACGCATACGGTTCTCATCGCTGTCTTCAACCTTGATACGCCCCAAGACATTGTTCCATGCCTTACGACCGGCCTCTTTTGTCTGTTCAAAAGTCTTATTACCAATTTCCTTCAAGTTCAGTTCCGCCTGTTCGGGGCTGATGAATGAGGATGCCACTTTTGCATGCACTTGTTCTCCTTTTTTCGTCGAAAATCCGATAGCAGCACCCACGTGATTGGATTGCAGTTCGAGATGTGTTTCAACCAAATGATAGTCTGCCCATACTTTATTGAAAGTAAAAGGCTTGTCGAACTCTATCACAAAGTAATTCTTAAAGTTTTGAGGAACACCGCCACTATTGCGTGTCGTATAACCAACTATTTTATTTTCTTCGGGAATCACCTTCACATACGAACCGCGGTCGAAAGCATCTACCACCACATAGGCATCGGAGGTTTCAGGGAAAGTGAAACGGAAATATGCGCAACGTTCCGTCGGAGCTATTTCAGTTGTCATGTCATACTCTGACAAATAAACACTATAATAATAAGGAGTGGCTTTCTCTGCCTTATGAGAGAACCAGGAAGCACGACTGTCCTGATCGATCTTCAACTGTTTAGTCATCGGCATGATTGAGAACTGACCGTAGTCATTGATCCACGGACTAGGCTGATGGGTTTGCTTGAAACCTCTGATTTTGTCGGATGCATAAGTGTAAGCCCAACCGTCACCCATCTTTCCGGTTTGTGGCATCCAGAAGTTCATTCCCCAAGGCAACGCGATGGCAGGATATGTATTCCCATTAGATAGTGATATTTTCGAATCAGTTCCCATTAAAGGATTCACATAGTCTACCGGTTGCTTTTGCGCAAAGGTAGAGGAAGCTCCCAATAGCAGGGCTATTGCGATAGATAGTAGTTTCTTTTTATTCATGGTCTACGAATTAAGCTATTAATTAAATTATCAAGTCTTTTTTATTTACGTTACAAATTAAAGCATCTTTCTGCAATTATCCGTCCTCTGATACGCCAAAATAAGAAAAAATAGCATGTGGTCAACCAAAGGATACGAGCGTCAACGAGAGTACAACCGAAAGACTAACCGTTTAAGCAATAGAGAGAGGATAATTAGCCTTTACCCTCTCTCCAATTCTATCAGAAACAAATATTTATTATTACCTAATTAATTCCATCCCGGGTTCTGATGTCCTTCCAACGCAGGATTAGCCTGAATTTCATCTAACGGGATAGGCCATAACAAAGCATATTCAGGAATGGCACCGGCTCTTGTGCTTCCATCGGGCTTGTTTTGGATTTGAGCCGATGCAAGAGCAGTCCATTTCAATTTTCCTGATTCGGTAGATGCTTCCGGATACAAACGAGTACGACGAATGTCATCCCAAATCTTAAATTCCAACGGTAACTCATGCAAACGTTCAGTCAAAATCGATTGTATTAAATCGTTTCCTGTAGCCGTCTCATCTGCCAATCCAGCACGTTTACGCACTTGATTGAGATAATATTTAGCTCCACCGACAGCATTATCTTCATGATTTGTACGTGCCAGACCTTCGGCCGCAATCAGCAAGACTTCCGCAAAACGGAATACTGGCATATTATAATCACCGTCGTGACCACTAATCAAAGCATTTTCATCAAACCATGCCCAGTTGCCTGCATTGTTCAAAGTATAAGTCTTTCCTTCAGCATCGGTATATTGCTTAAAGAAGAACTGTTTCTCATGTCCTCGAATATCATTAGAGGCATAGCTGTTAAGCAACATATCACAGGGAAGGTATGCATTATACAGCACGTCTCCTCCCGGATGGAACACTCCCCACTGGAAAGCATCTGTTCCGATAGAACGGCAAGCATAAGAGTTACCTACACTATAATTGGTGTAATTGTATTCTTTAGCATAAATGATTTCAGCAGATTCTTTCGTCGTCTTAATTACATTATATGCTGAGTTTAAATCATCAGTCGTTCCATTCGGATGAATAAGTTCGTGAGGACTGTCATTGATCACTTTCAATGCCATCTGTGCAGCTTTTCCATAATAGTCTGCCCCTCCGTTTAACGGTGCACCAGCCCATTGTAGATAAACTTGTGCCAGCAAAGTCTGCGCCATTGCTCTGGTAACATAACAGCCATTTTCATAGAACGTTTTATTCGGCAATGCATCCCCGTTGACAATATCCAGCAAGTCGGCTTCAATTTTCTTATAAACCTCTTCAGCAGAAAGACGTTCTTTGTACATACCTTCTGTAGATGTGTAAGGTTCTGAAATATAAGGAACGCCACCAAATTCTTTGACCAGCCAAAAATACCCGTATGCACGGAAAAATTTACCTTGAGCCACATAATTATTAATAGTAGCTTCATCCAGCACACCGGTCATTGTCGGAATATTGGCAATAACAAAGTTGGCACGTGAAATACCTTTATAAAACTCATGCCAGTATTTCATTGCAATATCATCAAAAGATTCAATATTGAAGTTACACCCTTCGGATGCCGTAGTAAATGTTCTATCCTTACGCTTATCAACGTACAATCCGGACACAATACCACCCCACATTGTCGCTTTAGGAGTCCAGCCACCGCCTACATCAGTGTTGTGTAAATAAGGTACACCACCAAAATACAATGCGTTCACCCCCGACTCCGCATCAGCTTTCGTCTTCCAGAATTGGTCAGATGATTTCATATCCAATGGTTCTTCTTTCAGGAAATCGTCGCATGAATTCAGCAACACAGAAAGTGAACACATACAAAATGCAGATATATATACTTTTAATAGTTTCATAATTCTTATGGTTTTTATAACGGTGAATTAAAATGCTACATTAAGACCGAACGTAAACGTTCTCGGACGCGGATAGGTGAAGAATTGGCGGTTAGCCCCCCATTTGTTGTCACCTAAACGAGATGAGTTATCCGGATCGTATCCGTTATAGTCCTTAGAAGTAATCAGGAACGCGTTATTCACATTCGCATACAAACGCAATGAAGACAGACCGATCTTCTTAATCAATGTTGGATTGAAGGTATATCCGAGCTGAATCATGTTACAACGCAAATAAGAACCATTGCAAACCCAGTCATCATCTGCCTGGTTATTAGCTCCCTGACCAAAGTTATTCAGACGAATTGCCTGTTCTTTACCCGACGGATTGAGAGTTGGATGCCATGCTTCCTTATAAAGACGGTCTATACCGTTAGTTAGGAAACGGGCTACAGTAGAGTGATAATATTCTTGCATCACGTCTACCCCCCATGTAAACTGAAAGTCTAAAGTCAAATCAAATCCTTTATAATTGAAGGTATTGATAAATGAGCCCATCCAGTCAGGTAATCCGTTACCGATAATTTCGCGTTTCTTATAAGTTACCTTTTCACCGATAGTGGAAGGTATGTTCATTGTCTCCGGATCCCAGTTAGACGGAATACCATCGTAAATACCGGCACGCTTATAACCATAGAAAGAAGAAAGCTCTTCACCTTCACGGATCAACATATCGTAACCCACAAAACCATCGGTTGTAATCTGACGCTTACCGGTGACAGGATCAACAGATGCACTTTCATCCAGTTTCTCTACACGATTTTTGTTGAAACCTAAATTAAGAGTGGAAGTCCATTGGAAATCATGTGTCTGAATAGGATATGCTGTAACCAGAATATCTAAACCACGATTGGAAACGGCTCCAATATTATCCATAATGGAAGAGTAACCTGTTGATTCAGGAACCGGACGGTCGAGCAACAAATCCGAAGTATACTTATAATAATAGGAAATATCGAAATTCAGTCTGTTATTGAATAAACCCAACTCGAATCCTAAGTCCCACTGTCCTGTCTTTTCCCATTTCAGGTCCGGATTAGGCATATTGTCCAGATAAGACACTACGTGCAGAGCATCACCAATGATCGTATTCGACTGGCTCACCGTAGCCAATGATTTATATGTACCAATTTCCGAATTACCTGTCAGACCGTAAGAAGTATGTAATTTCAGCTTGCTGATCAATGAGTTATCTTTCAAAAAGTCTTCATTAGAAATCATCCAACCCAAGCCGACTGACGGGAAAAATGCATATTTATTGTTCTGTCCGAATTTGGAAGAGCCATCATAACGACCGGTTACGGTAGCCATATACTTGTTGTCATAAGAATATGCCAGACGCAAGAAATAAGAGTTCATCGCCCACTTGTCGTAATCATTGCCTACAGAAGGACGGTTCGTTCCGGAACCTAAATTATAATATCCGTAGAAGTCATCAATATACTTACTGTCGGAAGCTTCGAATTTGGTATAATTATACTCTTGCCAAGACATACCCGCCATTGCATTAATGTGATGTTTGTTTATATCTTTCACATAAGTCAAATAGGTTTCTTCCTGCCAATACAAAGAGTTGGAGTTATTTGCAGAAGCTGCTCCCTCGGAACTTTGATTAATCATCGGACGCGGAGTGAACGGCGTATAGTTAGCATCACGATTATTGTGGTAGTCGATACCGAACTGGGTCTTCAAATCCAATCCTTTCATGAGATGGAAAGTCAAAGCAGCATTACCAAAAATCTGCGTACGATATTGCATAGCCTGCATCCGTTCGAGCAACTCAACGGGATTACCTACACCTTCCGGGCTGAATCCTTGTTTTCCGCTATTAGGATCAGTCTGATTATTGAGAATAGAGCTTGTATTAATAATGTTCGTCTGCGTATATTCACCATCCAGCTTAACCGGTAAGAAAGGCAACTGTTCGATCATCGTACGCAATGCGCCTTGTCCGTAAGGGTTATCAGAAGTTCTATTACCCCAAGTATGATTTACTAATAAATTAACGGAAGTAGACAGCCAATCAGTCGGTTTGTCATCATACGCCAATTTTGCATTGATACGTTTAAAGTAAGAATTCAACAAAATACCCTGTTGATCGGTATAATTGATGAATGCTCCGATAGAAGATCCTTCTCCTGTACGTTGGATACTGATCTGATGGTTATGAGAGATGGCAGTGCGGGATGCTTCATCCTGCCAGTTGGTATTATATTTCGGAGAACCGTCTGCATTGAACAAACGTTCGTCTGTGAATATCTGTGACAGATCAGTTGTGAAGTTCTTGCCTTGAAATTCGTTGGCATTTTCCAATCCCTGCTTGAAAGTAGACATCCATTCGTTAGCATCCATTACGTCTATTTTTCTAGCCATCTTACCGATAGACAATGAACCATCATAGGAAACATGGACTCCTTTTCCTGCATTACCGCGCTTGGTAGTCACCATGATAACACCATTCGCACCACGGGCACCATAGATGGCAGCAGAGGAAGCATCTTTCAATACTTCGATAGATTCGATATCATTCGGATTAAGCAATTCGAAGTTTGACATCACCACTCCATCGACTACGTACAGCGGTGAAGCCGACGCGTTGATAGTAGAAATACCACGAATGATGACACGTGATTCTCCACCCGGCTGACCGGTATTAGAGAAGATATTCACACCGGCCACTTTACCCTTCAATCCGTCAAGCGCATTGAATGATTGTGCTTTCAGCATGTCTTTACCTTTGGCTGTGGAAATGGAACCCGTCAAGTCTGATTTGCGCATGGTACCATAACCTACAACGACTACTTCGTCCAATGCTTTCGTATCCGATTGCAGAACTACGTTCAGAACATTACTCTTTAATTCCGAGACTTTAAATTCTTGTGTGATATAACCAATATACGAAAACACCAAGGTGGCATTGGAAGGAACAGAGAGAGTGTATTTACCGTTAATGTCAGTGATTGTTCCTGTACTACCGTTTTTAACTTTCACCGTACCACTGATAACCGCCTCTCCCTGATCATCGGTTACCGTACCGGAGATTGATTTTACAGATTGAGCATTCATGCCCAAACTCAACATCATACCTATTACAAATAAGGTAAGATACTTTAGTTTTTCATTCATAATTCCTTTAAATTTGATTAGTAATAAGGTTAATTCCCTTTAAAAAGATTGTTGCAAATAAAGGCTATTCGAATAAAAGTCCAATGCTCTACCTTGCCAAAAAAACGGCAAAATAAAGACACATATTTAAAGCACAGAATGGTAAATTAGAGCACAGATTAACATACTAATAATCAATACAATAAAATCAACAAAAGGAATTTAGAGCACAAGGTTGTGACAAACAAATAAATAATAATGTTTCCCAACTAATCACCTATACGAAAGAATTTAACCTGACAATCAGCATACCTTTCGCTGTTCCCGATAATCTTTCGGTGTCATCCCGAACCGACGGGTAAACTCTTTATAAAAATAAGACCGGCTGGAAATACCGACCTCCATAATAACATCTTGAATAGAAAGTTCTTCATCAAGTAACAAGCGGGCTGCCTTTTCCATACGGTAACTCTTTATTAAATCACCGGGAGCAGTATTGGAGATTTCCTTGAATTTACGATAGAACTGACGGGAACTCATTGCCATACGATCAGCGATCAACGTTGAGCCCAGTTCTTCCTTGTCCAGGTTTTCTTCAATCACCTTTAACAATTTACGAATAAAATCAGCTTGTTCGGTAGTTGTACAGACAATCTGTCCCGCCAAATCTCCCAGTTCCTCCATATATATCTGCTTCGCTTCCCGCTTTCCATAAATAGCATTATGGACAACTTCCCGCAAGAATAATATATCATAAGGAAGTACAATATAAGAATCAGACCACAAGATCAGTTCCCGCTGAATGGCCGAACCAACTTTCCAGGTTAACAATGGAATAAAAGCTGTCTTTGAAAGCAGAGTACGATTCCGGCTAACATACTCCATAAAAGTACTTTCAGCATTGGCATACATTGTCATATCCACTAATAATAGAGCCGGAGCCGACCGACGAATTTCGTCAAAAGCAAGCTGCACACTCTTTACTTGATGAACCACGTATTCATCAGCCAGGAAATTACTAATCAACCAAGTCATTTCATCTCTGTCTTCCAACAAAAGCACAGTTTTTTTCCCTTGTTCACCTGCCACTGTCAAGACTGCCGGTTCAAAGATAATCGTCAACCGACTACCACTCTCATCATTATCATAACGAAGAACGGCATGAATACGTTCCAAAGCCGACCGTACAAAACCTAAAAGTAAATGCACAGCAAACACATGATCGGAATCTTTCTCCGTCACCGAAGAAGCTTTATCTGAAAGATATTCATACAACGCTTTCGCAGTAGCATCTTTAGAAGAAAAATGTAGCTGCATCTTACCATCCTGTTCTGACATTTCTACTATTACGCCATGAGTACCTTTCATTTCAGTAATCCGGAGATAACAGCAATAAAGAATACTGTATAATGCATTCTTGTAAACTGGAAATGTTAAGTGTTCCGGAATCATTGACGATATAGAAGAATGATCAATCCCTTGTTCTTCCAACGTACGTAACACCTCTTGAGAAACTCCCTGTATACTCATACGTGCAGAAACAATAAACCGATCCGGAAAGAATTGTTTAAGTTCTTCCAAAAACAGAGCGTCAGGATTAAGAAGTGCGTTCATCACAGTTTCGCGTATCAGTGACACTTTCTCAAGACATTGCTCATAAGAAAGATTCTCTGCACGCAATTGGTCACAATAATTATAAATAAGAGTAAAATCTTCAAGCATCCTACGGTTTGTATATACAGTCTCGGATTTCCGGCAACTTTCTGTCCCCATCAGTGTTTTCATCATCCGTTCCTGAAGATAGTTTTTACGTAGTAAATATATCACGTACCCTAACAGCAACAAGAAAATGACCAAATAAACAAAATAAGCCGCCACCGATCGATACCAGGGAGAAAGGATATATACCGGAATAGAAAAATGCCGATATTCCGTATCAAATACATCCCTCTTATAGCGTACCTTAAAGATATAATCACCTGCCGGCACTCCTGTATATGAGGCTTCATTAATACTACTAAAAGAGGTCCAATCCTTATCATATCCTTCCAACTGGTAAGAATATTCTATATCTTCTCCTGATAAAAAATCCGGAACAACAAAAGAAAGTGCAAATGAAACCTCCGTCCCCTTCAACTGTAATGCCTTACCATCGTCTGTATAGTAATCTCCATCCCCCTGAACCACTTGCGTATGTCCAACAGTCAACTTACGTAACAAAATATCCGGATAAAATTCCGGAGCAGCCTGCACCTCTTTATCCAGATAAAGTAACCCGTCAATCCCACCGAAAAAAAGCTCCTGTGTATATGGACACATGTAATAAGCATCATCGCTAAACTCACCGATTTGAACACCTGCACTGTAAAAGTAGGCATGTGATGAGCCATTTATCGGATTGTATTTAATCAGCCCCCGATTCGTACCAAGCCATAAGAGTCCGTTCTCATCTTCAAGTACACCATGAATCATATCATTGAGCAAACCTTGCTCCCGTCCGACATAGGTAGCTTTCATCTGTTTTCCATTAGAATTCAGACATACCAATCCTGATGTTGTCCCTACATATAACAACCCTTCTTTGGTCCGATACAGGCTGAGCACATCGTCTACCGACTTATGAAGCATTTCTTTCAAAGAAATCACTTTATATTCTTCAGTCCGCTTATCAAACCGTACGAGTCCTTTCTCCCGACTGCCAAGCCACAAAATAGAATCCCCTTCGGGCAACATTGGATAGAACATCGTAATTTCTCGCTGACCGTGAAAAAAATGATAACTTTTCTGCGACTTGAAACGAATGGTACCTGCCTGCTTCTCAAGTATTAATTTATGAAAACCGGAACCGGCTGTCACCACATAAAGTACACTATCATTTTCCTCATAAATGCCATGTATCTCGGTGGGTTGTGCCGGCAGATTCTCCACAGAATGCAAAGCTTTGTCTTCAAAAGAATAGTAAAATAGTCCCGGATCTCCAGATCCTATCCAAAAGCCATCCATATAACGGCTTTGAACCAATTTATAAACGGGAAATTCTTTATTCCATCGTATATAAGACACAACATTTTGCTTTCCTTCAGGAGAGTAAACTGTAACGGCAGAAGCCTCCTCATTCTCACGATAATCCGGTATATGCAGCAGTCCATCACCTTTCGTCCCGAACCATAGCCCACCACTATTGTCTGTCATAACAGAACGTACCTGCCTGCTTAAGTTAGATGACAGTTGATTGAGCATCAAATTGGTGGCAATAGAATATTTCTTAGCATACATAATCGTTCCTTGTCCGTCCGAAGCAACCCATAAGACATTCTGATGAGGATCTCGATAAATACTATATATACGTACATTCCGGTCGACCACTTCTTCTTTATATTTTTGTGAAGTACGGAGACGGACTAACCCATTCGTTCGAAAACCAATAATAATATCTTCATAGAAAAGGGCTATTCCTGCAATAGTTCCATTCTTCTGCACTAATGAAGAAAGGTTACGAATATAAATTTTAGATTGTCGGGAAATATCATAAACATAAAGATCATGCTCACTATCGATAAAACAGAGAACGCCATTCTGATAAAAGACATCTTCAATAGGTTTCGCATGAAAATTAGTAGATGAAACAGTTGAATGAATTGATAATGTGTCACAATCAAAAGCATCCTGCGAAACCTGTAACAGCTCCCCTGTTTGTTGGGTGAAAATCCACAAAACACCATCATCCGTTACGAACGCCCGTTTATCCATATCCTCTACGGGTACTTTCAGATTCTTAATCTGTACAAATCGTTTATAAGATGTATTATAGTAGAAAATTCCACCATGACTCACCACCCATGTGTTTCCTTTAGAATTGGAATGTAGATAATAATCATCTGTAAAGTCATAATATCCGACAACTTGCCGTGAATCCTGTGAAAGACGATTAATCCCCAAATGAGTAGAAATCCACAAACAATTATTATCCGCCTGCTGAATAGAATGGATTACGTTGTTACTCAAAGCCTTGGGAGCTGAAAAATCGGAACGGAAAACTTCCATGCTTCTGCCGTCATAACAATTGACGCCATCGTAAGTACCGAACCACATCAACCCTGTATTGTCTTGAAAAAGACAAAGCACAGCGCTATTAGATAATCCTTGCTGATAATCTACTTTCCGGAAGATATATGAATCTTTACCGCCATCTGCCTGACAGATCAATGAATAAATCAATAGAACAAAAGGAAAAATCAAGCGCATTTTCATTGTGTTAATCATTAATATCATCTATTAAATATCAGGCAATCGCTTATATGTTTTGTTTCGCAGTGCGAAAAAAATAGCCATTAATAATCGATGTCTTTGATTCTCTTTACACAAAGATACGTTTTTATACGGAAAATGCAACTCTATTTTATCAAGTACCTCTATTTTTCAACAATTACTTCACTACTAAGTTCACACAATCTAAGAGTCTGCCTCTTCCATTTTTCAATGATCTCATCATTATAAATAATAATGCAATCAGTTTTATTTTCATATCGCACGTTTATCAATATGTATATTTAAGCCATGTGTTTATCATTGATATAAGACCTATAAAGTTTTGTATACCAATTGATATTCTTGTAGTGTATCTATGCTAACGACGCAGAAAAGTAAGCTTCGTTGATTACTTCTCTCTCAACACTGCTTACTTCTCATGTAATCTATTAATAGAAAAGTTGCTCTTGATTAAGTCCAAACTTTCTTTTTATTAACAGTAAAGTTGCTTTTCATCCCTTCCAATCTATAAATGCAAGCTTCATTTATAAAAACAAAGGTTCCGTTTTTAAAAACAAAACTTGCATTTATAAAAATGAAGCTTGCATTTTAAGTTTGTAAATAACAAAAGAGAAGTTTACTATTGGACGAAAGGAAGTTTAGACTTAATCAAAAGAAACTTTATTGTTAATACTCAAGGAGAAGAGTAACTATCATTATTCAGTGGATATCATCCTAATAAAAAGTCTCGTATATCAATGAGACAACTTATTCAGTTATCTTTATGATATACGAGACTCAAATGTTATAAATAAAATCCTATTTTGCAGGATATTATTTTGCTAATTCATTAATCACATCCATTATCTTCTGACCGATTTCCTCGGCAGCTTCCATAGTAGAAGCTTCACTATACACACGGATGATCGGTTCTGTATTACTCTTACGCAAATGTACCCATTTGTCGGCAAAGTCAATTTTCACACCGTCGATATCGTTGATTTCTTCGTTCTTATAGATTTCCTTCACTTTGGCAAGGATAGCATCTACATCGATTTCCGGAGTCAGGTCTACACGGTTTTTAGCAATGAAGTAAGGAGGATAAGTAGCACGGAGCTCGCTAACCTTCTTTCCTTCGTGAGCCAGATGGCTAAGGAATAATGCGATGCCTACCAATGCATCACGTCCGTAGTGACTGGCAGGATAGATTACTCCACCATTTCCCTCACCGCCGATAACGGCATTGGTTGCTTTCATCTTCGTTACAACATTTACTTCGCCTACGGCAGAAGCGCTGTATTCCATTCCATATTTGCGAGTTACATCACGCAAAGCACGGGTAGAGCTCAAATTAGAAACAGTGTTACCGGGAGTATGTTTCAGTACATAGTCGGCAACAGTAACCAATGTATATTCTTCACCGTACATTACGCCATTCTCGCAGATCATTGCCAGACGGTCAACATCGGGGTCTACAACGAAAGCTACATCGGCCTTTCCACCTTTCATTAAGTTCATGATGTCACCGAGGTTCTTTTCAAGCGGTTCGGGGTTGTGCTGGAAGTTTCCGGTAGGTTCACAGTAGAGTTTTTCTACATGTTTCACACCTAAACGTTCAAGAAGTTCGGGAAGAATGATACCGCCTACCGAGTTTACACAGTCAATAGCTACCCGGAAATCGGCTTTTTTGATAGCTTCTACATCTACCAGATCGAGAGCCAATACACTGTCGATATGTTTCTGATTATAAGTCAGGTCTTTGCGGTAAGAGCCCAAGTGATCTACGTCGGCATAGTCAAATTCTTCTGCTTCAGCAATACGAAGTACTTCGTTGCCTTCAGCTGCATTCAGAAATTCGCCATGTTCATTCAGTAACTTCAGTGCGTTCCACTGTTTCGGGTTATGAGAAGCTGTCAGGATAATACCGCCACAGGCGCCTTCCATTGTCACAGCAAGCTCTGTGGTCGGAGTAGAAGCAAGATCGATATCTACTACATCCCAGCCCATTCCCATTAATGTGCCGACTACTACGTTTTTTACCATTTCACCCGAGATGCGGGCATCGCGTCCCACAACAATCTTGTTGCTCTTCGCTTTGCAGGTCTTACGAATTAAAGTAGCATAAGCCGAGGTGAATTTTACAATGTCAAGCGGGTTCAGTCCTTCTCCCGCTCCTCCGCCGATGGTTCCGCGGATTCCAGAGATAGATTTGATTAGAGTCATAGGTTTTTAACTAAAAGATTTATCTAATGTTAGTGCTTTAGCTTTTTGCTTTCTCAAACTTCCAGATATCATAGAAATAAGGATTGACATATTGTTGTGCAGTTGTATGCCCCATCTTAGAAGGTACGATCAGACGTACATGGGCATTATTACGCAAATAAGGTAAGGCAATCAACCATCCGGATGGAATTGCAGTTCCATAACCTTGATTAACCCATAATAAATCATATTCCAAACTACCGGATAAAACGATTCCATAAACAGTAGACGCGTTTTGTACATAACGGAATGTTAATGGAAACTTATAATAATCAGGAACATCCATCCATTCTTCTAAAGGTACATTGAAACAAGTAACCTCTCCTGTCATCATATCCTTTTCTACATAACGAGTACAAATGACATTATTATTAGCAAAAGTGTCTACCGCATTCTCAAATTCACTTTTATCTTCATCTTTCCCGCCACGATCTACGATCTGCATATATACGCCATTGGAGAAAGCAACATATTCGTCATATCCATCCCCAGCTTCTTTTGAAGCCGTAACAGTGTCTCTTTCGAACTCTTCCAGTGAAATGACACGAATATCATTATCTTTGATGAACTTATTCACCGCATTTTTCTCGTCTTCCAGCATTTCTGCATAAGTCTTCGAATTGTCGCATGCCTGGAACAGACTTCCGGCGGTTAACAAAGAGAGAAATAAAAATACAAGTTTCTTCATTATCTGTTATTTAGCTATATTCCGCACAAATGTATCTCAAAATCATTAAAAGTTGAAAGGGGGAAGTTGAAAGTTCGTATCTTTTAACCTTTCCATATTCACTTTTAACCTTCCATCTTTAGCTTTTTGCTGTTAACAAAGGTTTATACTTCTCAAGCGCTTTCTCAAAGACCGCTTTTGCCTCTTCCATCGTTCCGAAAAACTCACCGCCCGAAGCGTTCAAATGTCCGCCACCGTTGAAAAATTCAGCGGCTAACTGATTACATGGAAAGGTTCCTACCGAACGAAGGGAGATTTTAATCATCGGCTTCTCTGTATCTTCCCGCAAGAAGCAGGAGAAACAAACATTCTTGATGGAAAGGGGGATGTTTACGAAGCCTTCGCTATCACCTTTTATATAGTTAAACTTACTTTGCTCGGCTTTTGTCAATGTGATTAATGCCGAATTACAATCCGGATAAACAGTCATGTTCGACAGTACATAGCCCATCAAACGCAAACGGCTCTCGGAATAGGTATTGTACACCTTACGGTAAATATCATCCTTATCGATTCCTTTGGAAAGTAGTTCGCTAATGATAAAATAAATTTCCCGGTTATTCGAATTATAAGTGAATCCTCCTGTATCTGTCATCATGCCTGTGTAGATACATTCTGCGCCTTCCTTCGTGATATCACTGAAATATCCCATACGACAAATCAGCCGGAATATCAATTCGGAAGTAGAAGAAATCTTAGGATAGGACATTACAATCTTACAGAAATCTTCGGGATACAGGTGATGATCGATCATGATTTTACGCGCAGGAGATGCAACCACAGCATCTGCCATATCGTCAATACGCTTCAGTGCATTGAAGTCGAGACAACAGATTACGTCAGCTTCGGCTATCAACTTATCGGCAAAATCTTTGTAACGGTCATACAAAAGAATATCCTTACTGCCCGGCATCCATCGCAAGAAATCGGGAAAGGCATTCGGCACAATTACGTTTACTGTTTTTTCCTGTGAATCCAGGAAATGATACAATCCCAATGATGAACCAATAGCGTCGCCGTCAGGAGAAACATGGGATACAATTACTATTTTGTCAGCTCGTTCAAACCATTTGGAAAAATGGTCTATTTTGGCTTGTTCAATTACTTTCGTCAACATACTCTTAAACTTTATCAAGGTGCAAATGTACGATAAATCTTTGTACTTAGAGCAAAAAGTGGACAGAACCTTCGTCAGACAAAGAGATAAATCGCAGACCGGATTTCTTGCATTCGCTTTCAAGTAGGTGTTTGCGGTATTCCGAGAGGGACGCGTCCAATATGACGTAAGAGAAAGAAAAGACTTGGGCGAGTTCTTCCAGATGACCGTCATATCCTTTGCATAAGTAAAGATACTGAATATATAACGGAGAAACGGTAGATTTGTTTCGCCAACGGTTATCGTTTATGACACATACACGACAACCATGATAGGATATAATCTGCTGTTGACGGTTAAGTTCAGCGTGCCGGCAATCAGCCGTTATTTCTTGGGGAGGAAGAAGGTGATGACGCTTCCAATAGTTAGCTGTCATGTGTTTCAGACGTTTTTCATTGGAGAGAGTATCCATATAGTTTATCCAGGATTGCCCGTCACTCTTTATGCAATGTACTGCCGGACAACCACGCATATTGTAAAAGACTAAACTCGTTTGAGGACGATCCAGCCAATACAGCGTTGTATGATAAGTCCCCATCAACAAGATAGAAAAAAGACAGATTTGCAGATTCCGGTATCGGCGATTCATAAAATAATAGGTTAGCAGAGCGATGACAATATAGATACCTAGCACTTCTGACTGATAAAGCCAAATTCCATCTATAGAAGCGTAAGGAAGCTGTTCTACCCATCGGACAAAGAAATTAAGTCCTTCCAACAGCTTCTTAACACCTCCGGCCGCTCCTATCTGAAGCCAGGAGAAAGGAGTCAGAAGAAGCATTACGACAGCAGCATATAAGATAATCGTAATCAAAGGTATAACAACTAAATTCGTCAACAGAAAATGCACGGAGAATCGAGAGAAATAAAACAGAACAAGCGGAGCTGTTCCTATTTGTGCGGCAATAGACACGCTCATGAGTCCCCAAACAGACTTTCCTATTCTACTTTTCACGGTAATCAAATGATAGATCGGCCTTTGAACAAGCAAGATAGAAGCAACAGCAAGGAAAGAGAGCTGAAAACCAACATCGAACAGCCATGCAGGATTGCAGAATAACATCAACCACGCAGCTACCGCCAATGTATTTAAAGATAAAGGTTCACGACCAACCATATCCGCCATAGCTAAAATCGAAAACATACTGACCGAACGTACTACCGACGGAGAAAGCCCTGTAAAAAAAGCAAAGGTCCACAATAAGACAAGAAGAAAAACAGAACGCACACATCTACCTATATTTCCTCTTCGGGCAATAGGTTTCAGAATGAAAAAAAGCATTGTATATAAAAGTCCGATATGCAAACCGGATAAAGCAAGAATATGACTCACACCGGCCACAGAATAACTTTCACGAACCGAATCACTTAATTCCGTCTTATCACCTATGGTTAGTGCTGAAAGCACAGCCAATTCATCGTCAGCGAATCCGAGTTCCCGATAGAACGAGAGCATTTTTCCTCTATAATAACTAGCTATACTGTTGAGATAAAGTCTACTCATCCCACCCTGTTGCAAAGAGCCGGGTAGTTCGTCTGAAGATAATGGTGGTTTGTTTGAGGATAACAAAGTCCATTTCCCGGATACAACATATCCTGTTCCGCTAATACCTTTCCGCATCAGGAAGCGGGCATAATCAAATTCATCAAAGTTTCGATTGTTGAGAGGAGGAGAAATGCGGGCAGAAATCAGCAGTTCATCTCCACTCTTCAAACGGGAGGCAGACGAATCTTGCTGTAGATAAAGAACCGCAGTATGTCCTATCGGATATATGCCCGCAGTATCACGACGTTCTTTTAATAATGCCTGACAGAGGTAAGTATGTTCTTTAGGTTGAGGCGCATCCGTTATCAAAACCCGGTACACAGTTTCTTCTTTCGGAAAAGAGCAGACAGCCTGTTGCAATTGTCCAGTCATCCCAAGCCATCCTCCCGTAAAACAAAGAGCGGAGATAGCTATCCCAAAACACCATCGCAGCGAATAGCGCTTCAGAAAATAAAGAGCAAAAGACAATGCAGCAAAAAAGCCAAAGAAGAGAATACCACAAAGGGGGGCCCATGAACGGTCAAAAAAATGATCTCCACAAAAAATGCCTGCTATCCAGGGGATAAGCAGGCGTATAAATGGATATCGATGGAGGTTATAAAGAAACAATGTCGCAGTTATTTCACAGATTCTTCAGCCACTTCTTTCCCGACTTAGTGAATGTCCACAGATAAATACCTCCAACAATCACACATCCTACTGTAAAAACAAAACCTAACATTTCCATATCATTTTAATATTTTATTAGCTAATAATGCAGACAAAGTTGTCAAAACAATACCCGTTACAGCTATATACCAATTATTTTCATCCAAAAAGTTGGCGTATAGAGGTATAATTATACCAATCACAAGTCCAGCAAATGAAAGCTTCGAAAGATCAAAAAAATAACCAGCCAATTTTTCTTTTCTAGTCTTATCTCTTTCTTTGGTTTCTTTTCTAACCTCCTGCTGTTGACTCCAAGTTCCCATTTTTGTTTATTTTCCAACAAAGGTAACTTTTATATTTTATATCTAAGCTAATTTACCAATATTTATAATTCATCCACTACAATTCGTGCAACTGACGAATCATTCCTTCCGGATCCTGTGCACCAAAGACAGCATTTCCAGCCACCAGCGCATCGGCTCCCGCCTCAACCAAACGGGCCCCTGTTTCCAGGTTCACGCCACCGTCTACTTCAATCAGGGCTTTCGAACCTGTCCGTTCAATCAAGGCATGCAGTTCACGAACTTTTTCTACCGAATGTTCGATAAACTTCTGCCCACCAAATCCTGGATTCACGCTCATAATAAGCACCATATACACGTCCTGAATAATATCTTGCAGAAGAGCTACAGGAGTAGCAGGATTGATCGTTACAGCAGGCTGCATCCCGGCTTCTCTGATTTGTTGAATCACCCGATGCAGATGTGGACAAGCTTCATAATGCACATTCATCGTATGAGCACCCAATGCTTTTACTTCCGGAATGAATTTCTCCGGATTCACAATCATCAAATGCACATCCAACGGCTTCTTACTTAACTTCGCTACATATTTCAGTACCGGAAAGCCAAATGAAATATTCGGAACAAATACTCCGTCCATAATATCAATATGTACCCACTCCGCTTCACTGCGGTTTACCATTTCAATATCCTTTGCCAAATATCCAAAATCGGCAGAAAGAATAGAAGGAGCGATAATCGGTTTCATAATTCTTTTATTTTAGGTTCTAATTGTCTCGTGTTCGGGACGGTTTTTATTCTATCTTATTGTCAGATCACTTCATCTTACACCCATCTTCCAGGTGATAACCACGAAGCAACTCATCTGTTTTCAGTCGTTTCTTACCGGGTAGTTGTAAAGAAAGAATAGATACAAATCCATCCGGTACAGCTACTTTCATAAATTTCTTGCCATCAGTCACGATTGTTCCGGCAGCCAATTGATGTGATTCATAAACTTTCTCACTTTCAAATATTTTCACGACCACACTTTCTGCTTTTTCGGAAGCAATCAGTTCACTCCAGGCAGCGGGGTAAGGTGATAGTCCACGGATAAAATCGTAGATCTTCTTCACCGGCTGGTTCCAGTCAATCCGGCAAGTTTCTTTAAATATCTTCGGAGCAGGACGGAGTTCACCGACAACTGCCATTTCTTCTTGAGGAATTGGTTTGACCGTTCCATTCAGTATAGCATCTACTGTTTCAAGAACCAGTTTTCCTCCCAACATCATCAATTTATCATGTACCACTTCTACATTATCCGTATCTGCAATAGGCACACGTACCTGTTGAATGACCTCTCCGGTATCTATCTCATGCTTCAAAAAGAAAGTCGTAATCCCGGTTTCCGTATCACCGTTGATAACCGCCCAGTTGATAGGAGCAGCTCCACGATATTGAGGAAGTAAAGAAGCATGAAGATTAAATGTACCCAGTCGCGGCATATTCCATACCACTTCCGGCAACATACGGAAAGCAACTACAATCTGCAAATCCGCTTTCCATTCACGCAACGCTTCCACAAAAGCTTCATCTTTCAACTTTTCCGGTTGAAGCAACGGTAAATTCTGTTCGAGCGCATATTGTTTGACAGGAGAATATTGAATCTTATGTCCGCGTCCGGCAGGTTTATCGGGCATCGTAATCACACCCACTACATTATAACCGCCTTCTACCAATTGACGCAGGACCTCTACCGCAAAATCGGGAGTCCCCATATATACTATTCTTAAGTCCTCTTTCTTCATCATTTTAAATATGTTATCATTACTTAGGCACGGATTAGTCTTCAGAAAAATGTACCAGCACTTGCCGATACGAATTAAATATCTTTGATTTAGAGACAAATCCCTGATAGCGGCCTTCCTCATCTACAACCGGAAGATTCCAGGCTTTCGTATCGTCAAATGTTTGCATAACCTGCTCCATTCCATCCGTATCGAAGATTTTGGCAGGAGCAGATATCATCAATTTATTAACAGTGAAACGATGATAAAGTTCTTGCCGGAACATGATGTTGCGAATATCGTCGAGCAATACAATTCCCAACAATTCACCCGTTTTCTTATCTGTCACCGGAAAGACATTTCGATGGGAAGCTGCAATTGCTTTCACCAGTTCGCCCAAGTCCATTTCCGGGTGTACGACAACGAAATCTTTCTCCACCACGTTTTCCATTTTCATCAGCGTCAACACAGCTTTATCCTTGTGATGTGTCAGCAATTGTCCCTTCTTAGCCAAACGCATCGAATAGATACTATGAGGTTCGAAAGCAATAATTGTCAGATATGAACTTACAGATACAATCATCAACGGAAGAAATAAATCATATCCACCTGTCAGCTCGGCTATCAGGAACACCCCTGTCAATGGAGCATGCATGACACCACTCATTACTCCCGCCATTCCCATCAATGCGAAATTCTTCTCCGGCAAATAAGCGGAGAAAGCAAAGTCATTGCTAAAATGAGAGAAAACAAAACCGGCAATACACCCCAAATAAAGCGAAGGAGCAAAGATACCACCACAACCACCGCCACCGTTTGTTGCACTGGAAGCAAACACTTTCAATAAGATAATCAGCATCAGATAAACCAGCAACAAATTGCCATAGCCATAAAACATAGAGTTGTTCATGACCGTATCCCACTCTTCGGCAGACGTTCCATTCAACAAAAGATTAATCGTATCATATCCTTCACCATAAAGAGGCGGGAAAAGGAAAATCAATACACTCAACATCACACCACCAAAAGCCAGTTTCTTGTAAGGGTTATTGAGTTTGCCAAATACACCTTCTACCGAATTCATGGCACGTGTGAAGTACAACGAAATCAGTCCGCAAAAAATTCCCAGCAAGATAACGAAAGGAATACGCTCCAGTTCGAATGCCTGATCGAGGTGGAACTTAAACATAGCCTCCGTACCGGTGACTATGTACGAAACAGTTGCTGCTGTCACGGCAGAAATCAACAGGGGAAGCAAAGAAGACATGGTTAAGTCAATCATCAGCACTTCCAAGGTAAATACCAGTCCCGCAATCGGAGCTTTAAAAATACCGGCAATGGCACCTGCCGCACCACAACCTACGAGCAGCATCAACGTGCGATGCTCCATCTTAAACACGCTCCCGAGATTGGAACCGATTGCCGAACCTGTCAGTACAATTGGCGCCTCTGCTCCGACCGATCCACCAAATCCGATGGTTATGGCACTGGCGATAGTAGACGACCAGATATTGTGTCGCTTGATACGTCCCTGCCTACGGGAGATGGCATATAAAATCTTGGTGACCCCATGACTGATGTCATCCTTTACAATATTACGCACAAACCAACCTGCAAGGAAAATACCGACTACCGGATATACCAAATACAGGTAGTTAGCTTCTGTTGCATTGAAATTATTAGTCAGGAAATTCTGTATCTGATGGATAAAGAATTTCAATATTAACGCAGCAAACGCAGTGAAGATTCCGACCAGGAAACTTAATATCAGGATAAATTGCTTCTCCTTTATGTTCGCTTCCCGCCATTTGATACAACGCTGCAATAAACTAAGTTTTTCTCCTTTCATTTATTCGCGAATTATCTTTATCACTCCACCTTTTTCCAACTTAATAATACTTGAGGGTTTCGGCTTATTCATATCATCCTGGCGAAAGCCAACTATATAATCTACCGCCGATTTGATCTCATCACTAATTTCACTAAAATTAGCAGCACCCGGCTGCCCGCTGACATTAGCCGAAGTAGAAACAATTGCTTTACGGAACTGCTGACAGAGTCTTCTGGAAAAATCTTCATTCGTCACACGAATCCCTACACTGCCATCTTCGGCCAGCAGATTAGGTGCTAAATTTCGTGCTCCGGAATAAATAATCGTCAACGGCTTGTCGGCAACTTCAATCAAATCCCATGCTACATCAGGTACATCCTGTACATAAAAATCCACTTTAACCGGAGAGTCCACCAACACCAACATAGCTTTGCTATCAGCACGTTTCTTAATCTCATACACCCGGCGTACAGCCTCCTCATTAGTCGCGTCACAGCCTATACCCCATACGGTATCAGTGGGATAAAGGATCACTCCTCCTTCATTCATCACCTGACAGGCTTTTTTAATATCTTCTATCATTTCTTGATTAATTTCCGTTAAGAACAAGACGCAAAAATAACACATTTATTCCATTTAGTGAAATCTATCCTGACGTTTTTAAATCACCCTTTAAAATCAACTATTAGCAGACAATAATTTAACTATTACATTATTACAAGCGTGTTTCCCTAACAGGACAAACATCCCAAAACTTCGTTTTAAACGATTATTAACGAAAATCTTCCTTATCTCCGAAAGCAGAATCATTAGAAATCTCTATCTTTGCCTCAATTTCAAGCAAGAAAGCAAAAGTGCTATTTTTGTGTCGAATTTAAAACGTTTAAGAGAAAACAATGGAAGAAATCGTATTTCATCACACATTACCTATCCAATTGCGATTCAATGATGTAGACAAATTTGGTCACGTCAACAACACAGTTTACTTCTCCTTTTACGACTTAGGAAAGACTGAATACTTCGCTTCAGTATGCCCCGGAGTAGATTGGGAAAAGATCGGGATTGTCGTTGTCCACATCGAAGCGGATTTCGTCAAACAGATATTCGCATCCGATCATATCGCCGTACAGACTGCTGTTTCTAAGATAGGCACCAAAAGCTTTCACCTGATCCAGCGGGTTATCGACACAGAAACGAATGAAGTAAAATGTATCTGCAAGTCTGTTATGGTTACTTTCGATCTTGAAAGACATGAATCCATGCCACTGACAGAAGAATGGATAGAGGCGATCTGCAAATATGAAGAACGGGACTTGCAAAAAGCATAGATAGTTTTTTTTTGAAAAAGCCCCCTCACGAATGAGAAACAAAACAAGCAAAACCAATTCTCCGGAAAAAGTTTTATTCTGATTCATGTCCGCTATATAACAGAAATTGCCTATTTTTGTACCTTAATTAATAAGGCATAAAATATCTAGTACAGAAAATGATAGCTGACAAAAGTATAAATTTAGATACCCTTTATAAAGTATTGTTTGATAATGAGAAGCTGGAACTCTCTAAAGAATGCATCCGAAAAGTAGAGGAAAGCTTCGATTTCCTACAATCTTTTTCCAGCGATAAGATTATTTATGGTATCAATACGGGGTTCGGCCCAATGGCACAATACCGGATAGAAGATCAGTCACTGATCGAGCTTCAGTACAATATCATTCGAAGCCATTCCACCGGTGCCGGCAAACCACTTCCCGAACTTTATGTAAAAGCAGCTATGATTGCCCGCCTGTACACTTTTCTACAGGGGAAATCAGGAGTACACATGGAGCTGGTATCTCTTCTCTGTGAATTTATCAACCGTGGAATTTATCCGTTCATACCCGAACATGGAAGTGTAGGTGCCAGCGGCGATCTCGTGCAACTGGCCCATATTGCCCTGACATTAATAGGAGAAGGGGAAGTTTTTTATCAGGGGAAATTGCGTGATGCCGCTACTGTGCTTGAGGAAAACGGTCTGCAACCTTTTTCAATGCGCATCCGCGAAGGATTATCCGTCACAAACGGTACTTCTGTGATGACAGGAATCGGTATCGTCAATCTGATTTATGCCAAAAAGCTGCTCCGTTGGTCGGTAGCCGCTTCTGTCATGATGAATGAGATTGCCGCCTCTTATGATGATTTCATGGCACAGGCATTAAACGAGGCCAAGCATCACAAAGGGCAACAAGAGATAGCCGCTATGATGAGAGAATGGGTAGCGGGCAGCAAATGTGTACTTCAAAGAGAGAATGAACTATACAACCAAGTGCACAAAGAAAAAATCTTCGAGCACAAAGTACAGCCCTATTATTCTTTGCGATGTGTTCCGCAAATCCTCGGTCCCATCTATGATGAGCTGAAGAATGCGGAAGAAGTATTGATTAACGAAATAAATTCCGCCTGCGACAATCCTATTGTCGATCCGGACACACAAAATATTTATCATGGCGGTAACTTCCACGGAGATTACATCTCTTTCGAAATGGATAAACTGAAAATCGCCGTGACCAAACTGACCATGCTTTGCGAAAGACAGATCAATTATCTGTTCCACGACCGTATCAATGGCATCCTGCCTCCTTTTGTAAACTTGGGAGTGCTTGGATTGAACTACGGTTTGCAGGCTTCGCAATTCACAGCAACGTCCACTACCGCCGAATGTCAGACATTGTCGAATCCGATGTATGTGCACAGTATTCCTAACAACAACGATAATCAGGATATTGTCAGCATGGGAACCAACTCGGCTCTATTAGCAAAAACAGTCATAGAGAATTCTTATCAGGTGATGGCTATTCAATTTATGGGAATGGCACAAGCCATCGACTACCTGAAAATACAGGATCGTCTAAGTCCCAAAAGCCGGCAGGTGTATGAAGAGATACGTAGCTTCTTCCCTGTATTTACCAATGACACACCTAAATATAAAGAGATAGAAAGAATGATGGACTATCTCAAAAAAGAAAATAAATAAAATGAAATACGCATTAGTAACCGGAGGAAGTCGAGGTATCGGCCGTGCTGTCAGTTGCAAACTGGCGGAAATGGGCTACTTTATACTGATTAATTATCAGAGTAACGACGCAGAAGCAGAAAAAACGTTGCAGTTAGTGCAGGAAAAAGGAAGTAACGGAGAAATCATGAAGTTCGATGTGACAGACCCTGCCGCTATTGCCCTTGCCTTGAACAACTGGGCGTCACAACATCCTGACGAATACATCGAAGTACTGATCAACAATGCGGGCATCCGTAAAGACAACCTGATGCTCTGGATGACAGGAGAAGAATGGAACAAAGTGCTCGATATCAGTCTGAACGGATTCTTTTATGTGACACAGCCTTTATTGAAGAATATGCTGGTCAAGCGTTATGGACGTATTGTCAATATCGTATCCTTGTCAGGTATTCAGGGAATGCCCGGACAAGCTAACTATTCCGCAGCCAAAGGTGGCGTAATAGCCGCTACCAAAGCACTGGCACAAGAAGTCGCCAAGAAAAAGGTAACAGTCAACGCAGTAGCTCCGGGATTTATCCGCACGGATATGACGGAAGGGATTGATGAGAACGAATGGAAAAAACACATTCCTGCAGGACGTTTCGGTACTGCGGAAGAGGTTGCCGATCTCGTCGGTTTTCTGGCATCTCCGGCCTCATCCTATATCACAGGAGAGGTGATTTCCATCAACGGAGGACTATATACTTAAAACAAAAGCATAGAATAGACAAAATAATGAAAAGAGTTGTTATCACGGGAATGGGGATTTACTCTTGCATCGGCAAGAACCTGGATGAAGTAAAAGACTCACTATACAATGGGAAATCGGGGATTGGCATAGATCCGGTACGGAAAGAGCTGGGCTATTTTTCTGCATTAACAGGCATATTGGAACGTCCCGACTTGAAGAAACTATTAGATCGTCGTAAACGTCTCTGCCTGCCGGAACAGGGAGAATATGCTTATCTCGCTACTTTGGAGGCTTTCCGTAACGCCGGTATTGACGAGGCTTTTCTCGAAGCTAATGAAGTGGGTATCTTGTATGGCAATGATAGTAGTGCCGCCCCTGTTATCAACGCAGTGGACATCATTCGTGAAAAGAAAAACACAGCGTTGGTAGGTTCCGGTTCTATTTTCCAGTCGATGAATTCTACCGTGACAATGAACCTGTCGGTTATCTTCAAGCTTAGAGGAGTTAACTTCACCATTGCCGGAGCTTGTGCAAGTGGTTCTCATGCTATTGGCATGGGGTATCTGCTCATTAAATCAGGATTGCAGGATTGTATTCTTTGCGGTGGCGCACAAGAAGTAAATCCTTATGCGGTCGGCAGTTTCGACGGGCTAAGCGCATTTTCCACCCAGGAAGCAGAGCCCGAGAAAGCCTCCAAACCTTTTGATAAACGACGTGACGGACTGATTCCGAGTGGAGGAGCCGCCAGTCTGGTATTAGAGAGCTATGAATCGGCAGTAAAAAGGGGAGCTCCCATTTTGGCCGAAGTTATCGGTTACGGTTTCTCTTCCAATGGAGATCATATCTCCGTACCGAATGTGGACGGTCCGAAACGTTCTCTTCAGATGGCCATCAAAGATGCGGGTATTGCACTCGAACAAATCAGTTATATCAACGCACACGCCACTTCCACTCCGGTAGGCGACCTGAACGAAGCGAAAGCCATTGCGGAAGTATTTGAAGGACATCACCCGTATGTCACTTCCACGAAGTCCATGACCGGACATGAAATGTGGATGGCAGGTGCCAGTGAAGTGATTTACTCCATCCTCATGATGAATAACGGTTTCATCGCTCCCAACCTCAATTTCGAGGAACCGGACGAGGCTTCCGCACAGTTGAATATACCTACCCAACGGGTAAATCTGGAATTTGATACGTTCCTTTCCAACTCGTTTGGATTCGGAGGAACCAATTCCACCCTGATTATACGCCAAATCAAAGAATAAATTACTAAAGAAAACAGATATATGACAAACGAAGAAATCATCGAGAAAATAAGAACAACTCTGGCAGAAGAGTTTGAAGTAGACATCGACGTCATCCAGCCGGATGCGCCGTTAATGGAAACTCTTGAACTGGACAGTCTGGACTTGGTCGACATGGTGGTACTGGTAGAAAAGAATTTCGGTTTCAATGTAACCGGACAAGACTTTGCAGGTATCAAAACCTTCCAGGACTTCTACGATCTCGTTATCACCCGTATGCAGGAAGCCAAGTAAATATGTCGACGTGGAAAGGCAAAACCCGGGGAGGAACGTTCGGATACTTATTCTTTATTTACCTGATTAAGTATCTGGGCATCACTGCCGCTTATCTTTTTCTAAGCCTGGTAGTGCTCTACTTCATACCGTTTGCTCCGAAAGCAACCAAAAGCACCTGGTTTTATGCCCGTCACATTCTGAAATACAATAGGATACGTTCTTTGAAGATGTTACTACTCAACTATTACCGATTAGGACAAATCCTGATTGACAAGGTAGCCATCGGTAATGGAAAAGTAAATCAATATCAGTTCAAATTCGAGCGGTATCCGGAGTTTCTGCAACTGCTGAACAGTGAACAGGGAGTGATTATGATTGGCGCCCATGTGGGAAACTGGGAAATAGGCGTTCCTTTCTTTGATGATTACGGAAAGAAAATCAATATCGTGATGTACGATGCCGAACATCGTAGAATCAAAGAGATCCTGGAGAAAAACGGTCAGGACAAGGAGTTTAAGATTATCCCTGTCAATGAAGACAACTTGACACACGTTTTCCGCATAACCGAGGCGATCAACCAAAAAGAATATGTATGTTTCCAGGGCGACCGTTATCTGAACAAAGAGAAACTTCTGCCAGGAATTTTACTGGGACAGAAAGCTCCTTTCCCTGCCGGTCCTTTTCTGCTGGCTTCGCGAATGAAAGTTCCGGTGGTATTCTACTTTGCTATGAGGGAACCGGGAAGAACTTACCGTTTTCATTTTATAATAGCGGAACCGGTAGTACGAACAAAAGAAAAGAAAGCGGAGATGGCTCTGCTCGAACAATATACTGTTGCTTTGGAACAGATACTAAAACGCTATCCGGAACAATGGTTCAATTATTATCCATTCTGGGAACCTGCCGGAAAGCAGTCACCGGATTTAAAAGAGAAACAAAAAGATGCAACAGAATAAATATGACAAGGAGCCGTTGACAGCGGTAGAGGCACAACGCCTGGCACAAGAAATAGCTTTTGGGCCTATTGTTTTTCAGGTATCACGCCTTATGCTTAAATTCGGTATTTTCCAGTTATTGGCCGACGAGCGCAAAGGTATGACGCAAGAAGAAATCAGCAAAGCTTGTGGGCTGTCCTCTTATGGCGCACAAGTATTGTTGGAGGCATCATTGACTATTGGCACCGTATTGTTGCGTGAAGGGCGATACTGCCTTGCGAAAGCCGGCTGGTTTCTGCTCAATGACAAAATGGTACGTGTCAATATGGATTTCAACCATGATGTCAACTATCAGGGAATGTTTCATCTGGAAGAAGCCATCACCAACGGACGTCCTGAAGGACTGAAAGTATTCGGTGAATGGAGTACTATCTATGAAGGGTTGTCAAGTCTGCCTTCACAGGTACAAAAGAGCTGGTTCGGTTTCGATCATTATTACTCGGATTGTTCGTTCGATGAAGCACTGGCAATTGTCTTCGCCCGTCATCCCAAGACTTTATTGGATGTGGGAGGCAATACCGGCCGTTGGGCGACCAAATGCGTAAGCTACGACGACACAGTGGAAGTAACCATCATGGACCTTCCGCAACAATTGGAGATGATGCGTCAACAAACCAAAGAGCTGCCCGGAGCTACACGTATCCACGGTCATGGTGCCAATCTGCTTGATCCGGAAGTGCCTTTCCCGACAGGGTTCGATGCTATTTGGATGAGCCAGTTCCTCGATTGTTTCTCGGAAGAAGAAGTTACCAGCATATTGACCCGTGCAGCCCGTTCCATGAGCCGGGAGAGCCGCCTGTATATTATGGAGACTTTCTGGAACCGGCAGAAATTTGATACAGCCGCTTATTGCCTGACACAAATCAGTCTCTATTTTACAGCGATGGCAAACGGAAACAGCAAGATGTATCATTCGGATGATATGCAACGATGCATCGAAGCAGCAGGATTGGAAATCGAAGAGATACATGACCATTTAGGAATGGGACACAGCATCGTACAATGCAGATTGAAATGAACAGAGAAGCCGTCATACAAGGAGAAGGAATACTCAACCTGATTCCACAGCGTCCGCCAATCGTTATGGTGGACAGTTTCTTCGGATTTGAAGAAAACCGTTCATATTCCGGACTGACTGTCACTACCGACAATTTATTTTGTGAAGCAGGCAGACTGCAAGAGCCGGGAATTATCGAGCATATCGCACAATCGGCGGCGGCACGTATCGGGTTTATTTATACCCGGCAGGGTGAAAAAGTTCCGTTAGGTTTTATCGGTTCGGTAGACAAACTTAAAATCTACAACTTGCCGGAAGCCGGAATGAAATTATTTACAGAGATTACCATCGTACAAGAGGTATTCGATATTACGCTAATTTCGGCACAAGTGAAAACGGAAGAAGAGCTGATTGCTGAATGTAAGATGAAAATATTTATCAAAAAAGAATGAAACGGAAAACAAATCAACAGATTGCAGCTTTGACTAACCGGACTACTTTCAGAGTACGGTTCAGCGAAATTGACTCCATGCAAATTGTATGGCATGGCGAGTACGTGCGCTACTTTGAAGATGGGCGGGAAGCTTTCGGCAAACAGTATGGTTTGGATTATATGAGCATTTACCGGGAAGGCTACATGGTTCCCATCGTAGATTTAACCTGTCAGTTCAAGCAATCATTGTCCTTTGGTGAAGAAGCAATTATCGAAACACGCTATATTGCCTGTGAGGCAGCCAAGATCAAATTCGAATACGTTATCTACCGGGCTACCGACCAGAGTGTAGTGGCCACCGGAAGCACCATACAAGTGTTCCTGAACCTGAATAAAGAACTGGAGCTTATCAATCCTCCGTTTTATCTGGAATGGAAAAAGAAATGGAATATCCTTTAAATATATACATCACAGCCCATACGCTGATTAGTTCGTTAGGTTTCGGTATTTCGGAAAACAAAAAAGCAATCCATGACTATCGAAGCGGGATTCGTATGCAGGAAGCCGGACGGATTTCTGACAGTCCGATTCTGGCAGGGATGATTGATTCTGTCGAGTTGGAAAAGAGAGCTAAAGAACAATTAGAAAAGCGGGCAAAGGAGCTGGATATTTCCTCTTATACCCGGTTGGAGCAACTGTTTATATTGACTATTCAGGAAGTGATTTCCCAATCGGGAGTGAATCTGCAAGAGTCGGACTGTGCTTTGTTGCTCTCTACTACGAAGGGAAATATTGATTTATTGAGCGATCAAGAAAAAAGAACTAATTCGGACAAGCCAAGCGGTTCTGTACAAGCAACAATTGATAATCCTTCCTTTTTACAGGAATTATCAGCCGATAGTCCGACTTTTCTTTGGAAAATGGCAGAACGAATCGGGCATTTTTTTGAGGCAGCCAATCAGGTAGAAGTTATCTCCAACGCCTGTATATCTGGAGTCTCGGCACTGGTTGTTGCCAAGAGATGGATAGAATCAGGACGTTACAAACGGGTGATTGTCGCCGGTGGAGATATTCTTTCTCATTTTATTACCAGCGGTTTCCTGTCTTTCCGGTCAGTCAGTGCACACCGATGCCGGCCATACGATATACAACGGGATGGATTAAGTCTAGGCGAAGCCTGTGGAGCTGTGCTTTTAGAAACTCAAGGAAACGCAAATCATATTATTCTATCCGGAGGAGCGATCAGCAATGATGCCAACCATATATCCGGTCCTTCCCGGACAGGAGACGGACTGGCGCTGGCTATCAATCAGGCAATGGAAGAAGTCGGAGCACTTCCCGAAGATATCAGCTTTATCAATGCACACGGAACAGCTACGGTTTATAATGACGAAATGGAATCCAAAGCCATACATTTGGCAGGATTGTCAGCAGTTCCGGTAAATAGTCTTAAGCCTTATTTCGGGCATACATTAGGAGCTTCAGGCATTATTGAAACCATACTCTGCATAGAGCAACTGAAAGAAGGAATATACTACGGAACTTTAGGATATGAGACACTGGGCGTTCCCATGCCCATCACCGTTTATGGTACCCATCAGCCGATGCCGATGAAATGTTGTATCAAAACCGCTTCCGGTTTCGGAGGCTGTAATGCCGCACTGGTATTATCTCTCCCAGATGCTCATTTGAAACAGAAAACCGATTCTCCGGCATTTTGCAAAGCTGTCGTGGAATCAGCCAATATAGTCACGATCAAACCGGGAGTGGTAGAAAACCAAGGAACAGCTATATTCAATTCTTCGGAGACTGACTTTGCGCCGTTTATCCGGGAAGCATACAAGCATCTGGGAGAAAACAATATGAAGTTCTACAAGATGGATAATCTTTGTAAGCTGGGATATGTAGCTGCCGGATATTTATTGAAAGATACCAACTACCAGCCGAAAGAGATTGGAATCATTCTAGCCAATGCATCTTCCTCTTTAGATACGGACTGCAAACATCAAGCTATCATCAATAAAGAAGGAGATAAAGCCGCCAGTCCTGCCGTGTTTGTCTACACTCTCCCCAATGTAGTATTGGGAGAAATCTGTATACGACACAAAATTCAGGGAGAAAATACATTCTTTGTCTGTCAGCAATCCGACACTGCTTCCTTAGAGGATTACGCAAGAATTGTGATGGCGAAAGGTAAGTTACGCACATGCATCATAGGCTGGTGCGAACTACTGTACGGACATTATCAAGCAGAATTTAAACAACTTAATAATATATCAACGATTTATGAATAATTTAGATCAAACCAAAAGAGAACTGATGGACGAAGTGAAAGGTAAACTAATCGAAGAGTTGAACCTTGAAGAAATCACTCCGGAAGATATTGACGATGAAGCCCCTCTGTTTGGCGACGAAGGTCTTGGCCTTGACTCCATTGACGCACTCGAAATCATCCTGATTTTGGAACGTGAATATGGCATTAAAATAGAGAATCCTAGTGAAGGAAAACAAATCTTCTACTCGGTATGTACACTGACTGACTACATCATTGCTAATCGGAAAGCTTAACTTATGAAGATTTACGTCACCGGATTGGGAGTTGTTTCGGGCATCGGCATCGGAGTTTCCGAAAATATAGAGGCACTACAACAAGGGAAGCATGGCATCGGAAAGGTAACTCTTTTCCCGACTGCTCTCGATGTACCCGTATCTGAAGTGAAACGTAGCAATGAAGAACTTAAACAACTATTATCTTTACCTCCGCAGCGTACAGTATCACGCACAGCATTGCTAGGCATGATAGCCGCCAAAGAAGCGATGGAAGATGCAGGACTAAACTTGCGTATATCATCCAATCAGCCAAAAAATCAATTACCGAACCAGTCAATAACCTCGCAAAAAGACCAGCAACCGTTACGTATTGGTTTTATTTCCGCCACTTCTGTCGGCGGTATGGATTTAAGCGAGCGTTTCTATGAATCGTTCAAGAAAAACCCGAAACAGGGACGATTGCGGGAAGTGATTTCACACGACTGTGGAGCCAGCACTGAATTAATAGCTTCGTATTTAGGTATCAATGATTTTATAACCACCATCAGTACAGCCTGTTCATCGGCAGCCAATGCTATTATGTTGGGAGCGAGACTGATAAAACACGGACAACTGGATGCTGCTATCGTCGGAGGTACGGATGCACTTTGCCAGTTTACGCTTAATGGGTTCAACTCTCTCATGATCTTGGACAAAATACATTGTCGTCCTTTTGACCGTTCGCGTAACGGATTAAATTTGGGAGAAGGCGCAGGTTATTTAGTGCTTCAATCAGAAAGTTCACTGCAGAGAATTCCTTACTGTGAACTAAGCGGTTATGCTAATACAAATGAAGCGTATCATCAAACAGGAAGTTCTCCCGAAGGAGATGGCGCCTTTCTATCAATGAGCGAAGCCATCGCTTCCAGTGGTATTTCTCCTGAAGATATTGATTATATCAACGTACATGGAACAGGTACTCCCGGCAATGATGCGTCGGAAGGTATGGCACTGCGAAGAATCTTCGGAGAACATGTTCCACCGTTTAGTTCGGTAAAAGCTTTTATCGGACACACCTTAGGAGCTTCCGAAGGAATTGAAGCTGTTTATTCCGTTCTTTCCATAGATAAAGGCATGATTTATCCGAATCTGAATTTCACGGAGGCTATGCCGGAAACAGAGCTGATGTCAGAAACAGGAGTAAAATCAGAAACAGGATTGATACCGGAAACGTCTTTCCAGGAAGGATTGCCGATCCGCCATGTATTATCCAATTCTTTCGGCTTTGGGGGAAACGACTCGTCGCTCCTCTTTTCCGCAACGAATTTTCCAAAACGAACGAACCTTTAAGTTTTTGAGCCTATGCAGCCAGTTTATATTCAACGCATCGCTTCTATCCATCCACAAGGAAATCATTCACAAGGAAATAATCCGAAAGTAAATGATTCGCCCGATGTTTCAGCAAACCGTCCTTTTCTTCAGGCTTGTGAACCCGATTATAAGGATATTATTGCCAATGCAACTTTGCGCAGGCGCATGAGCCGTATTGTCAAAATGGGAGTAGCTTGCGGATTGGAATGTATGGGCGAACTATCTCCCGAGAAGATAGGGGGAATTATCACAGCCACAGGGTTGGGCTGCCTGGTTGATACGGAAAAGTTTCTGAACAACCTGTTAGATAATGAAGAGCGGATGCTGAATCCTACTCCTTTTATTCAGTCGACATTCAATACAATTGGTGCACAAATAGCTTTAATTCATCAAATACACACCTATAACATGACTTATGTTCACCGGGGACTAAGTTTTGAAAGCGCTTTGCTGGATGCCATGATGAAAATAGAAGAAGGAAGCGAGAATATACTGGTGGGAGCCATGGACGAAATGACAGAAACCAGTTACATCATTCAGCAACGACTGGGCCTGCTGAAAGGAATAGAAGCCGGAGAAGGCGCTCAATTCTTCCTATTAAGCCGGGAAGCCGGAGAGCATCCGTTAGCAGAAATACGAGGACTTGAAACTTTCACGGGACAACATACGACAGAAGAAATCAGTTCCCGAATTATTCGTTTTTTACAACGAAACGGATTAGAGTGTCAGGATATTCAATGGTTAGTTACCGGAAAGAACAAAAAACAATCCCTTCAAGGTGATTACCACGAGCAAATCACTAACTCTATCTATGAAGAGCTTGAAACCAACCTTTTCCCGGAAAGTATTCATCTTAGTTTTAAGGACGAATGTGGAGAATATCCTACCGCCTCATCGTATGCCGTATGGAAAGCAGTAAAGACATCAATAAACTGCACTACCCCTACCAATATATTGATTTATAATCATCACCACTCCATCAATCACTCATTGATTCTAATTCGGAAAAGCGTATGATGATTGTTTGCCTCCTTCTATGTTTATTCTTGATACTGTCCTTTCTCGTTTATGCTTCCTATAGCATTCAGTCGGGAATTTATCTACGATCGTTTTGCAAAAAACGTACTACGGAAAAAGTTGTCGTCCTAACTTTTGACGACGGTCCCGATCCCATTCAAACGCCCAAAGTATTGGAGGTACTAAAAGAATATCAGGCAACTGCCTGTTTTTTCTGTATCGGACACAAGATAAAAGGAAATGAAGCCTTATTGAAAAGTATGGTAACAGAAGGTCATCTAATTGGGAATCATTCATATAGTCATTCCGGTTTATTTCCACTATATGGACTCTCTAAAATGAAAAAAGACCTGCAAACTTGTCAGTGTGAACTAGAACGAGTAACTTCGCAGCCGGTTACTTTGTTTCGTCCGCCATTCGGTGTCACTAATCCTACGATTGCGAAAGCTGTCCGACAGTTAGGATATACCTCGATCGGATGGAGCATCCGTACATTAGATACGCAACAGTCAGCTCCGGACAAAATACTTGCCAGGATTCGGAAACGTCTTGAACCGGGAGCCATCATTCTGTTGCACGACCGGATGCCCGGCAGCGACCAGTTAGTGAAACAAATACTGGATTTGCTGAAAGAACAAGGATATACCGTTGTCCGTCCGGATAAACTATTGGCATAAAATAAAAATGTATGAGAACTTTATTACTATACTTATCGCTTTTCTTCTTGTCTATCGCCACCGTCCATGCACAGAGCATGAAAAAGATGGTGCAAAAGACCGAGTTTGAAAACCGCTTGGCAAAGGAGGCACAAACCGTAGAGTCTATCGAAAGCGATTTTACCCAAGTGAAATATCTCGATGTATTCGACGAAAAGGTTACTTCCAAAGGGAAGTTCTACTACCAAAAAAGCAATAAAATCTGTATGGAATACTTCCGCCCGATGGATTATCTCATCGTGATAAATGGCAGTAAACTCAAAATTGTATCGGATGGCAAGAAAAGTATTATGAACCTAAGTTCGAACAAAATGATGGCACAGATGCAGGATATGCTAACTGCGTGTATGATAGGCGACCTGTCTAAGATGTCATCCAACTACCAGCTAGAATATTTTGAAGACGCACGATATTATTTGGTTAAAATTAAGCCGACTAACAAAGCAGTACAAGCCTATATTGCCGGTATCGAAATTTATTTGGACAAGAAAGATATGTCGGTGCACAAACTCCGTCTGTCCGAAACAGCTACAAACTACACAGAATACGAATTCTATAATAAAAAGTTCAACTCTCTGAAGAATGAGACGAAGTTTGCGATTCATTAGCCTGACGGTTCTGTTATTCTTAGGAATACAGGTTCAAACGTCCTGCTCTCCACGAATAAGCGGGGAAGGCAGTACTGTGCCTCCTGTTATCGAACTGACACAAGGGGAAGAATCACAAAAATACAATATCCAACTGGATTTCATGAAACATCACATGAGTGGTATGCTGATAGTACGCCGTATGCCTGATAACGAAATCCGGATCGTGGCGTCTACCTACTTCGGATTAAGCCTTTTCGATTTTTCTCTTCGCGATGATCAATTTAATGTCAACAGCTGCATTGAACCCATGAAAAAAGAAAAGGTATTGAAACTGTTAGAGATGGATTTCAGGCGTTTGTTCTTAAATGGAAAAGACGTCCGTGTGAAAGCCACCAAAGACAATGCTACCCAAAAAAGAACCAGTGGAAAAGGCTTTGGAAAATCAGTGGTCTACATTACCGGCGACACTCCGGGTGAACCGGCACAAATAAAAATCAAACATCCGTGGATACGGTTAACGATCCGTCTGGATAAACTATCTAAAGAAATTTAATATATGCTACTTGATAACTTCTATACTATCCTTTCCTCCGAGTCATCGGATTCAACCACCTGGACTATTCAGATAGAGTTGAATCCTGCCCACACTGTTTATCAGGGACATTTTCCTGAACATCCGGTAGTTCCCGGAGTTTGTCTATTGCAACTTATCAAGGAATGTGCAGAAAATATTCGTCAGCAAAAGTTGCAAATAACACAAGTATCTTCCTGCAAATTTCTTTCGGCTATCAATCCTATAGAAACGCCTCGGATAGCAATCGTACTGATTCTCAAAGAGACAGAAGAAGGCAAGTTCCAGTTACAGGCGGAAGGTACTATAAAGGGAAATACCGTAAATAAAAGCATTGTGAAAGAGGATATTGCAAAAGAAGAAATTGTAAAGGAGAACACAGGAAAAGAAAGCATTATAAAGGAAGAAAATATAAAAGACGAATGTTTCATTAAACTAAAAGCTGCACTTACCCCAAAAGCATGAAGGAGCAAACAAGTACAGCCTATTGGCACGAAAAGTTGAAACAATTAGGGATCATCGTCATCATCCCGAGTTACAACAATGGCAAGACACTGGCAGAAGTCATAGCAAGTGTACGTCTTTATGCCCCGGAAATCCTTGTTGTCAATGACGGTTCAACGGATGAAACACCTGAAATACTGAATCAGGAAGCTAATCTTCACATCATCACCCACCCTGTCAATCAAGGAAAAGGGGTAGCTTTGAAACATGGATTATCTTTCGCAAAGAAGCAAGGATTCCGATATGCCATCACCATTGATTCCGACGGACAGCATTTCGCTTCGGACATTCCCGTATTGATTGAAGCCATAGAAAAGGAACCGGACACGTTACTGGTAGGCTCCCGTAATCTGGCCTCGGACAATATGCCGGGAAAGAACACCTTTGCTAATAAGTTTTCCAACTTTTGGTTCACCCTCGAAACCGGTATCAAACTACAAGATACGCAATCCGGCTACCGCCTCTACCCTATCCAACGAATGAATGTGGACAAGTGGTATTACACTGCCAAATATGAGTTCGAACTGGAAGCACTTGTTTTTGCAGCATGGGGAGGCAATCCCGTAAAAAACATTCCGGTACACGTTTATTATCCGCCACAGGAAGAACGGGTTTCTCATTTCCGCCCGTTCCGTGATTTCACCCGTATCAGTATTCTGAATACGATACTGGTACTCGTCACTTTCCTTTGGATCGTACCACGGAACTTCTTTCGTAAACTGACCTGGAAGAATTGCAAGCAGTTTTTCTCCAATCACATCACCCACTCCCCCGAATCTAACCTGCGGATTACAGCAGCCATCATGCTCGGCGTATTTATGGGCATCGTTCCGGCATGGGGATATCAAATGCTGATTACGTTGTTTTTGGCACATTTGTTCCGATTAAACAAAGTCATAGCTATTGTAGCAGCCAACATCAGCATCCCTCCGATGATACCATTTTTACTGTACGGAAGTTATGTAACCGGCTGTAAAGTACTGGGAGAACCTGTAAACCTGCACTTAAACGAACTTTCTTTTGAAAATGTAAAATCAGTCATAGAGCAATATTTAATAGGAAGTGTTATCTTTGCAGTCGTATGCAGCATACTGGCAGGAACCATCGCGTTCATTCTGCTCACGGCGTGTAGGAAAAAAAAGATATGACCCAGTTTTTTATCGGACTATATGATTATTTTGAGAGGCACAAGATTCTGTTCTATTTGTCACTCATCAGTTGTGTCCTGTTGATGGGGTTCTTTGCCCTGCAAGTAAGGTTCGAAGAGAACATCACACAATTCTTCCCCGACACCAAAGACTCCCAAAACACAATCAAGGTATTCGACAATCTCAAAATCAAGGATAAGATTATCATTATGCTATCCTCGGCAGATACATGTCACCGGGTAGAACCTGATTCCCTGATAGAAGCTGCCGGACAACTGCAACAAACCCTGACTGAAAAAGCCGGAGGAACCCTGATTAAGGGAATTTTCGCACAGGTAGACCAAAGCCTCATCGGAGGAGCCACAGACTTTGTCTACGAGCATCTCCCGCTTTTCCTGACAGATACGGATTATCAACGATTCGATTCCCTATTGACAGAGAAAGGTATACAAGCTATCATGCAGAAGAACTATACCAATCTCCTCTCTCCTGCCGGAATCGCATTAAGAAGTTATATTCTCCGGGATCCGCTCGGACTGGGAAGTGAAGCCCTGAAACATCTGCAGGATTTCCAGTTGGAAGCCAACTACGAGATTTATGACGAACACATCTTTTCCAAAGACGGTTCCACCTTGCTTATGTTCATTACCCCGGTATTCAGCACAGGCAGTACCGGAAAGAATGACGAACTGATAAAAATACTCGAAGAAGAACTCCAACACGTACAGGAAGAATCTCCTACCATTCGAGCCGAATATTTCGGCGGTCCCTCCGTGGGAGTCTACAACGCCCGTCAGATCAAGAAAGACACGATTCTGACTTCTTCCCTGGCACTGCTTATCATCATAGTCTTTATCTCACTCGTGTTTAAACGGAAGCGATCGATACCATTGATTATTACTCCGGTACTCTTCGGAGGATTATTCGCCCTGTTTCTGATTTTCTTTATCAAAGGAAGTATATCGGCCATTGCCGTGGGAGCCGGTTCGGCAGTGATGGGTATTGCGCTAAGCTATTCCATCCACATGTTGGCACATCAAAACCATGTTTCCACCGTGCAACAACTGATTAAAGAGATAGCCTATCCGCTTACAGTAGGTAGTTTCACTACCATCGGCGCATTTATGGGATTGATATTCACCAGTTCCGATCTGTTACGCGATTTCGGGTTGTTCGCTTCCCTGGCATTGGTGGGTACTACTCTTTTTTGCCTCATTTACCTGCCTCATTTCCTGAAAGGACAGGCAGACGTCAAACAGGGACGCGTATTACGCATCATCGAGAAAATAAACGCATATTCTTACGAAAAGAATAAATGGTTGGTAGGCGGTATTCTCCTCATTACAGTTATCTGTTTCTTTACCTCACAAAAGGTCGGCTTCAACAACGACATGATGAGCCTCAACTATGAACCTCAACACCTCAAACAATCGGAAGAGAAATTAATGCAGCTCTTCGACAGCGACGAAAAGACAGTGCTTTTTGTCAGCGTAGGCAAAGACATGAATCAGGCTACCGAAACTTATGCAATAACCAATCAGAAGTTATTGGCACTGAAAGATCAGGGACTGATTAAAGACTATGCTTCCGCCTCACAATTTCTGATCTCACCACAAGAGCAACAGCTACGTCTGAAAAAATGGAAAGACTACTGGACAGATGAGAAACAACAGCAAATCCGTGAACAGCTGGAAACAGCTGCCGCTGAATACCGTTTCCGCCCAGGAAGCTTCGATCCCTTTTATCAATGGCTAAACCAACCTTTCGGTGAATATCACTACACCGCACAAGAAGACGATTTATCCGGCAAGCTACTGAACGAATGGCAAACTTCTGCCGATTCCATCACCATGCTTATCAGCCAGATACGGATTAGCGACCAGAATAAGGAAACCGTGTATCAGAACTTCAGCAAAACCCAGGATGTAGTCATCTTCGACCGTTCCTACTTTGCCAATAAATGGGTATCTGCCATCAATGACGACTTTTACCTGATTCTGTATATCTCTTCTTTCCTGATATTCTTCGCATTATGGTTCTCATACGGACGTATCGAACTTACCTTGATGAGTTTTCTCCCGATGCTGGTCAGCTGGGTAATCATCTTGGGATTGATGGGAATTTTGGGGATTGAGTTCAACATCATCAACATTATCCTGTCCACCTTTATCTTTGGCATTGGAGACGATTTCAGTATCTTCATTATGGACGGGCTACAAAACAAATACCGTACAGGTCAGAAGGTACTGAATTCTCACAAAACAGCCATCTTCTTCTCTGCTTTCACCACAGTTGTCGGCATGGGAGCGCTTGTTTTTGCCAAGCATCCGGCTTTGCAATCCATTTCATTGATTTCCATTCTCGGCATGATAGCAGTGGTGTTGGTAGCTTATACCATTCAGCCACTCATTTTCCGGTTCTTCATCGCGGGACCCGCTTCCAAAGGATTGCCGCCTTATACGCTTATCGGACTGATACGAACCGTGTTGCTCTTCCTGCTTTTCTTTATCGGTTGTATCTTCCTCCGTGTACTGATCGCTGTCCTTTATCTGGTGCCTGTGCGGAAAAGCAACAAGCAACGTTTGGTATGCCGACTGATACAAATCACTTGCAAAGGGATTCTGTTGTTGGCCACTGCCGTTAAAAAAGAACATATCAACAAAGCTAACGAACGTTTTCAGCATCCGGCAATTATTATCGCCAACCACCAGTCGTTCATCGATATTCTGGTATTGCTGTCTCTTTCGTCTAAAATCCTGATGGTAACCAACCATTGGGTATGGCATTCTCCTTTCTTCGGAGCAATCATCCGCTATGTCGATTTCTATTACATAGGCGAAGGCTACGAACAATATATGGAACGGATGCGGAAAAAAGTAAAAGAGGGCTACTCCATCGCTATCTTCCCCGAAGGTACACGCACTTACAACGGAAAGATGAAGCGTTTCCACAAAGGAGCTTTCTACCTGGCAGAAACATTGCAACTGGATATTCTTCCGATCCTCCTCTACGGCAACAACAAAATCATTGCAAAGGCACAGCCTTTCAATATCCGCAAAGGAATCATCTACACGGAAATACTTCCCCGTATACCGGCCGACGACCTTTCTTTCGGAACCACCTACCAGGAACGTACCAAACGCATATCCGCGTATATGAAGGAAGGTTACGCCCGTATCTGCCGGGAAAAGAACACGACGGACAATCCTGCTTTCTACGAAGCACTGATCCAAAACTATATATACAAAGGACCGGTCGTAGAATGGTATATCCGTATCAAGGTGAAAATGGAAAGAAACTATCGACTGTTCAACCAATTGATTCCCGTCCAAGGGCAAATTACAGACATCGGCTGCGGCTACGGTCCGCTCTGTTATATGCTGTCTCTGCTTTCCGAAGACCGGGAAATTTTAGGAATTGATTACGATGAGGATAAAATAGCCTTGGCACAACACGGATGGTTACGCAACGAACATCTCCAGTTCAGGCACGGCAACGCATTGGAATATCCGCTACCGGAAAGCGATGTTTTTATCCTGAACGATATGCTTCACTATATGAGCTATGAACATCAACGGACTTTGCTGTTGAAATGCGCTGACCGGCTGCGTTCGCAGGGAATGATTATCATACGCGACGGAAACTCGGCAAATACATCCAAACACCGGCTGACCCGGTTCACGGAATTGCTATCCACCCGCATCTTCAATTTCAACCGGACTACCGGAGAATTGCATTTCACCACAGAAACCCAACTACGGGAAATAGCAGTCACCTGCGGAATGAATGTAGAAATCATTCCTAATGACAAATATACCTCGAACACTATTTATATATTCAGAAAACCGAACGAACATGAATAAATACGATATCATCATTATCGGAAGCGGCCTTGGCGGACTGGAATGTGGAGCGATTCTTAGTAAAGAAGGATTCAGCGTATGCGTCGTAGAGAAAAACACGCAATTCGGCGGATGCTTTCAAACCTACCGGCGAAAAGGACACTTATTCGATACAGGCATTCATTATGTAGGAAGCCTGGATGAAGGTCAAGTGATGAATCAGTATTTCCGCTATTTCGGCATCATGGACAAACTAAAGCTGAAACGTTTGGACGATGAGGCTTTCGATACAATCTACTATAAAGGAAAAACATACGATTATGCAATGGGGTATCCGCAATTCATCGAAACGATCTGCCGGTCCTTCCCGCACGAAAAAGAAAACCTGAAACGTTATGCCGAACAGCTTCAGACTGTTGGTAACTTGATTAGCGTAGACCATCTGAAACAGGGCACACTTGCCCTGGAAGGAATGAAATACTTCTGCACCTCCGCCGCAGGACTGATTGCGGATATTACTCCGGACCCCACTTTACAAAATGTACTGGCAGGCTCGGCTTTGCTCTACGGAGGCTTGAAAGATGTCTCCACCTTCTACGAACATGCCATGATTAACCATTCCTACATCGAAGGAGCTTATCGTTTTGTGGACGGCAGTATGCAAGTCAGCCTGGAATTGATTAACGTGATCCGGGCGAATGGAGGGACAGTACTTAACAACAGCGAAGCCACCCGCATCATTGTTGAAAACGAAAAAGTACAGGGAGTCATCATCAACGGCGAAGAACGATTGGAAAGCGACTTTGTGATTTCTAACATGCATCCTCAACGAACCTTAGAGATACTGGATAAAAACCGCAGCATCAAGAATGCCTACATTTCCCGCATCCGCTCGCTCGAAAACACATACGGTATCTTCACGCTTTATCTGGTAATGAAAAAGAAGAGCACTCCATACCAAAACCGTAACCTCTATCTGCATGGAGATCATAAAGTGTGGTATGACAAACAGCTCTATCCGGGACGGACCACCAACTGCATGATTTCGATGCAAGCCTCTTCCGAAGACAGTCAATACGCCAGTGTTATTTCTATCCTGACACCGATGTATATGGACGAACTCTCTGCATGGAAAGACACCACTCCCGAACATCGGGGAGAAAGCTATCGGTTCTTCAAGCAGGAAAAGACGGAACAGCTACTTCGCTTTATCCGGAGCCATGGCATTGATTTCTCCGACAACATAGAAGAGATTCACACCACCACTCCGTTGAGCTACCGCGACTATACCGGAACGGTGGACGGTTCCGCATACGGAATTATCAAAGATTATAAATGTCCGCAAATCGGTTTTGTGTCTACACGAAGCCGGTTGGGTAATCTCTTTCTCACAGGTCAAAACCTGAACGTGCATGGCGCACTGGGGGTAACGCTGACTTCCATGCTCACTTGTGCGGAATTTGTGGGACAAGAATACCTGGCTAAAAAAGTAGGAAATGCATAAAACAATCAAAAAGATATTCAAGTACACGAGCTGCGTTCTTTTGTCGCTCCTTGTGATATTGATAGCCGGAGTCTGTTATCTCTACTTTTCAGCAGATATGAGGACACCGAAACATGAACCTGGTATCATCATGACAAAAGTGTCTCATGCAGATACTACCATCATGGTTCCGGCAGAGGTGCTCTACAACGATACGCTTGATCTCCGATATTATGACGGCAACTTCCTGCGCCACAGCGAAAGCGGATTGTGGGAGTTGTTTGTGAAAGGGGATGCCTTTCAAAGAGGAGAAGCCATCGGCAAACTGTCTTCCGATTTGCTTCATTATCAGGAGAAAGTATTTGTCGATCAGATTCGCGAGATTATTCCTTCAGACAGTTATCTGAAGTTCCTCCGGTTCTTTATTGTATTATTCAACCGTCATTTAGGTGAGAACGTTCTCGAAGAATACCGCGACGAGATCTACGGAATCTCGCTATCGTGTACTCATGAATACGACTTTATCGGCACTCCTTACGAACGTCAGTTGAATTACCATTCGGCACACGACCTGGGACATGCCATGCAAGATTATATGTTAGTAGGATGCAGTTCGTTTGCCACTTGGGGAACTCAAAGTGCAGATTCGTCTCTACTGATCGGACGCAACTTCGATTTCTATGTGGGAGATGCCTTCGCAGAAAATAAACAAGTGGCTTTTTATACACCGGATCAAGGTTATAAGTTCGCGTCCGTAGGATGGCCTGGCATGATAGGCGTACTATCCGGTATGAACGAAACGGGGCTGACCGTCACGATCAATGCCGCCAAGTCTGCTGTTCCAACAGGTTCCGCCACTCCTATTTCCATTCTGACCAGAGAAATACTGCAATATGCGTCAACGATTGATGAGGCTTTTGCCATCGCAAAGAAACGGAAGACATTCGTCTCCGAATCTATATTGATAGGTTCTTCCAAAGATGGCAAAGCCGCTATCATTGAGAAATCTCCGGAGAAGACAGTGCTCTTTAAAGGAAAAGAAGCCGACCGGCTCATCTGCACCAATCATTACCAATCGGAGGAATTCAGTAAGGATGAACGAAACATGGAAAATATCCGTACTTCGGACAGTCCATACCGTTTTGCACGACTGGAAGAACTCATCAATGAAAATATGCCGATAGACGCCTCCAAGGCCGCCTCTATCCTGCGTAACCACAAGGGTTTGCAAAATGCAGACTTGGGACTGGCTAACGAAATGGCTATCAATCAATTCATTGCTCATCATTCCGTTATCTTCCAACCGGAGAAACGATTGATGTGGGTATCTACCTCTCCCTGGCAATGTGGAAAGTATGTAGCTTATGACCTAAATAAGATATTTAACGACACGATTAACTTGCAACACGAAATATACAGTTCCAACCTGACCATTTCGGCAGATGAATTCGCCGAAACACCGGAGTTCCAGCATCTTCTTACTTATAAGAAGCTGACTCCGCTCCTATTGAAGAAGATCAGGAAAAAGGAGAAGATAGAAGAGCATGTTTTAAAAACATACGAAGCCTCTAATCCTTCTCTATATTATGTATATGAAGTGATGGGAAATTATTACGAGGCTATGCAGCAACCGCAACAAGCCATCGTATACTGGCAAAAAGCATTAAAGAAACCGATTCCCAAATTGCAAGAGAAAGAACGTATCCAACAGAAAATTCAAAAACAATCCAAAGATGGAAAAGAATCCTGAAATTCAGTTCCGCTCACCGGAAGAGATCAAATGCTATCAGGAAGAACGGTTAGCCCAAACGTTGACCTACCTGCAAGCACACTCCAAGTTCTACCAACGAATGTTCGAAGAACACCACATTGACATCAATCAGATAAAGAAGATTGAAGACCTGCAACAAATCCCTGTCACCACCAAGACAGACTTGCAACTTCATAACGACGACTTCATCTGTGTAGACAAGGAGCAAATCATCGACTATGTAACAACTTCCGGCACACTGGGAGATCCGGTGACTTTCGTTCTCACTTCCGAGGACCTGGACCGTTTATCTTACAACGAGTACCTGTCTTTCACCACCACCGGATGCAGTAAAAAGGATATTCTGCAACTCATGACTACCATCGACCGCCGCTTCATGGCCGGACTTGCCTATTATATGGGAGCACGCGAACTCGGCATGGGAGTGATCCGGGTAGGTAACGGCATCCCCGAACTGCAATGGGACACGATTCGCCGGATTCATCCGACTTGTGGAATGGTCGTTCCTTCTTTCCTTATCAAACTGATAGAGTTTGCCGAGAAGAATCATATCGACCATAATGCGTGCTCGATGCAGAAATGTATCTGTATCGGTGAGGCTTTGCGCAATCAGGAGTTTCAGTTAAATACGCTCGGACAGAAGATACATGACAAATGGCCTGCCTTACAGCTATATTCCACCTATGCTTCCACCGAAATGCAGTCGTCCTTTACCGAATGTAGCGAATTCCATGGCGGGCATTTGCAACCGGAACTTATCATCGTAGAGTTTTTGGATGACAACAATCGTCCTGTCGCAGAGGGAGAAGCAGGCGAAGTGACGATCACGACGCTTGGAGTAGAAGGTATGCCGCTGCTCCGCTTCAAGACTGGTGATATTTGTTACCATCATACCGAACCTTGTGCCTGCGGAAGAAATACGATTCGCCTTAGTTCCATCCTCGGACGAAAAGGGCAAATGATTAAATACAAAGGGACTACTTTGTATCCACCTGCATTGTTCGACATTCTGGACAATATCCCTTCGGTAAAGAATTACATCATTGAAGTCTACACCAACGAATTGGGGACGGATGAAATTCTGATCCGTATCGGAAGTGAAAACCGCAGCGAAGGTTTTGCCAAGGAGATAAAAGACCTGTTTCGTTCGAAAGTAAGAGTGGCTCCAAGCATTAATTTTGAGTCGGCAGAATACATCGCAAAAATTCAAATGCCTCCAATGAGTCGAAAAACGATAAAATTCATTGATTTACGATAATTATTTTCTACTTTTGGAAGTTAGTAAACCAACTATATCACTTTAACATTAACGTATATGAAGAAACTTATTCTATTCTTATTCTTAAGTACGAGCCTGTTCTGTTTTGGACAAGGCAAGAGTGCATTGAAAGACATCCAGTCTATCAAGTTCTATGGAGTGGACTACTCCCAAGCTAAAGTTTTCGGTGCAGATGAATCACCGATACAATTCAAAGATGCTTTCAGACGTATCAATGAGCTGTTCATCACAGAAGCAAAAAAGTATAACGTAGGAAAACAGTTGAAAAAAGAAGTAACGGAAATCTCACTGGATGCAGTCAATCAAGTGAACGAAAACATCAACGTGGCCGAGCTGATGACTACCAAAAGAGAATATAGCCTTAGTAAAGAACAAATCAAAGCGGCTATCGAAGCATTACCTATTCAGAAAACGCCGGGCGTAGGTATGGTATTTATCGCACAGTTCCTGGATAAATCAAACAACAGAGGCACGTATGAAGTCGTATTCTTCAATACTGAAACAAAGGAGATCATTGAAGAATGGATAACAGATGGAAAAGCACGTGGTTTCGGATTGCGCAACTACTGGGCAGGCTCTGTTTATAGCGCACTCAAGAAATTATAAACCAATAATATATATAAACATGAGAAAACTACTATTATTGCTGACTTTACTGTTAAGTATCAGTACTTATGTCGCAGCACAAAATTACACAGAAGTAGTGTATTTAAAGAATGGCAGCATTATCAAAGGAGTTATCATTGAGCAAGTGCCCAATGTTTCCTTAAAAATTAAAACAAGTGATGGCAGCCTCATCATCTGTCAGATGAGTGATGTGGAGAAAATCACTAAAGAAGAACGGTACACAAGAGATTACCGCAAAGAGGCCAACAACCGCAAAGCTGCAAGAAATACATTAAAAGGCTATAAAGGTTTCGTTGACTTTGCATACATCGGTGATGTCAGCGACTACAATGCCTCCAAAATTGAATTATCAACCTCACACGGTTATCAATTCAATAATTATTTCTTCGTTGGTGGTGGTGTTGCTCTCAACTACTATACGGATGCTGATCTTGTTGCAGCGCCAATCTATGCTAACTTCAGGGCTAACTTCATCAACAAAAGAGTGACGCCTTTTGCCGATGTAAAAACCGGATATGCTGTAGGAGACATAGAAGGAGCGTATGCTTCGATAGGAGTAGGAGTACGTTTTTCTTTAAAAGGGAAAAAGGCCTTGAATTTAGCTTTAATATATAACTTCCAGGATTATGAGATCTCAACAGATTATGGTTACAGTTCCGGAGGTTATTATTACCATTCCAGTTATGACGATACATGGGAGTTACACGGAGTAGGAGTCAGATTCGGTTTTGAATTCTAAATCTACTGTTTGTCTGTACCTTTTAACAACAAACAAACAATAAATCAAATTCGAACCATGAAAAAGACTATCACAACACTTCTACTATTGAGCTGCATTACTGCATTTTCATTTGCGCAAAGCATTGTTATGACTTCAGGAACTATCGACTTCATCAAGGACCAACAAGTGATACAATTCACTTTCTCTTATGATGAAATGCTGGTAGGAAAACTGACAGAAAGCGAATATGTAGACAAAAAGAGCTCTGAATATAATGCAAAAGAAGAGGGCAAAGGAGATCAATGGAAAGCTGCCTGGTATGGCGACCGTAAAGAACGATTTGAGCCAAAGTTCTTGGAACTTTTCGATAAATATATGAGCGAAGTTGGTATCACAGCAGGTACGGAAGGCGCTCAATATCGAATCGAAATCAATACAGACTTCACCGAGCCGGGCTGGAATGTGGGTGTCATGCGTCAGAATGCATCTGTCGACCTAAGCTGCAAAGTGAAGAAGATTGAAACGGGTGAGCAAGTAGCCTCTATCAGAATCCGTAATGCTTCTGCCAACAACTTTTGGGGTACTGATTTCACTTCCGGGTATCGCGTTCAGGAAACGTATGCCAAAGCAGGAAGAGAATTAGCCAAGTTCTTTATCAAAAAGGCGAAGTTACGCAAGATAAAAGACTAACTGGCTTGAACCACATTTGCCTACTATAAAGTTGAAAAAACATAGAAGTATCTGCCACCTGCAACAAAAAGCGCGTAATACGCTAGCTGACAAACAGTTGTAGCGTTGCAGATACCTGCGACAGATGCGTTGCAGATAAAGTATCTGCAACGCGTTATATAACCAAAGAAAACCCCTTGGTTTCTATATGTAAAGCTATAAGATAGTTTTGGTATCCATACGGAGAAACGGCAGTTTCCATACATAGGAACTGTCGTTTCCTGCCTTGGAAACGCTCGTTTCCTACCGTGGAAACTACAATTTCTAATACCGGAAACGACAGTTCCCCGCCTGGAAACTGGAGTTTAATGCATTTAATAAACTTCCGTACTCATAGGAAATAGGTTTATGTATAGATTATACAGTGTGGCAGATACTCTATCTGCAACGCATCTGCAACAGGTATCTGCAACGCTACAACTAGTTGTAAACTAATATATTATACGCGTTTTGTTGCAGGTGGCAGATACTTCAATGTTTTTTCAACTTTATGGAGGAAGGAATATATCACAATTATGCTCATAACTGTAAAACAGTTGGATGAAGCACTCTCCCATCCGTTATTGAGCTAAATAAATGCTCTCATTAAAGAGTAGTATTAATGAATATAAAGAATATTAGGCACCTTACGCTCCCCAGCATGATCAAACCGCCCATTATCACAAGGATAATTAACGACTCCATCATCCGATGCACCGGACAGCCAAAGGGTAGTAGACCCGCCTCCATCCAAATTTAACGCATCCTCACCTCCTAAAATACGAATCAAGTGTGCCAGTTCCGGAATATTCACCCCTTCGGCTTGCTCCGGGAAACGTCCGTCTACGGTTATCAACAATATTTTCCCCTCCTTAGTGGTGGCAACAGCACTACGAGGATGCTTGGTTCGGATAAAATTCGTGCCACATGAATTCCAATCGCAAATCTGTCCGTCTTTCAGCATCAGCGGACCGGAAGCAAGTACTATACCTGTTTCCCCTTTGTATTCTTTTTCTATCTGCCTGCTCCAGGGAATTAACTTTATCTTCCCTTTATGTACATGCATAGCTCCTGTGACACGCAGTTTACATTCGCTCAAAGTGGTTGTGTCAACAACCTGATTGCCCACTTTCAGGAAACAAACCGAATTTCCCCGCTTCATATCAAAGTAGGAACCATTAATTGCTGCAATGCCACGATGTTCTGAAGCAATCCGGCTCGTCTCTTTCATCTCATCCGAAACGGCAATATCGACTTTCAAACCTGCGCCGGGTTCTATTTCTATCAGACTAACAGACTGGATCCCCTGATATAATCGAGGGATAGAAGCATACTTATGAATTATTCCTTTTTGAGGACTTTCCACTTTCCATCGGGCAGACATGATCGCCAGTGAATCCGACACAGTTTGCCCTTTTATTATTCCGATAGAGCATAAAATCAGGATAGCGATTAACAAGTTTCTTTTTATCATAAACAGAGAAATCTCACAAATTTAATTCTTTGCACTTTTTACAAAGATAGGCAAAAGAAATCAGCCTCCAAAAAGTCAGCCTTGAAATATTTTCGTCTTATCTACTATACACTTCCGCTTTTTTTCGTACTTTTACCCCTTGTTGGGAAGAAGTGCCTTTCCAACCCTTGAGAACAGAAAAAGAAAAAACAATATATAAAATGAATCACAAATGGAATTATCGACCCATTACACCCGAACAGGCAGAGACAAGCCAGACATTGGCCCAGGAATTAGGGATTAGCCCGATTCTTGGACAACTTTTGGTACAGCGGGGAATTACGAAGGCAGCAGATGCCAAGAAGTTTTTCCGCCCGCAGTTGCCCGACCTGCACGATCCGTTCCTGATGAAGGATATGGATATTGCAGTAGAACGTCTGAACAGGGCGATGGGAAAGAAAGAACGTATTCTAATTTATGGAGATTATGACGTAGACGGTACTACTGCCGTGGCATTGGTCTACAAGTTTATTCAACAGTTCTATTCGAACCTTGATTATTACATACCCGACCGCTACAACGAAGGGTATGGCATTTCTAAAAAAGGAGTGGACTACGCCGCTGAAACCGGTGTGGGACTGATTATTGTACTCGATTGCGGAATAAAAGCAGTAGAGGAAATTACGTATGCCAAAGAAAAAGGGATTGACTTTATCATCTGCGACCATCACGTGCCGGATGATATTCTCCCGCCTGCCGTAGCTATATTGAACGCCAAACGCCTGGACAACACGTACCCGTACACCCACCTTTCCGGTTGTGGAGTCGGTTTCAAGTTTATGCAGGCGTTCGCCATTAGTAACGGTATCGAATTTCATCATCTGATTCCGTTGCTCGACATCGTAGCCGTGAGTATCGCATCGGACATCGTTCCGATTATGGGTGAAAACCGTATTCTCGCCTACCACGGTCTGAAACAACTGAACAGTAACCCGAGCATCGGCATGAAGGCCATTATCGATGTATGCGGACTTTCTGAAAAAGAAATTACTGTCAGCGATATTGTGTTTAAAATCGGACCGCGCATCAATGCATCGGGACGTATTCAGAATGGGAAAGAAGCAGTAGACCTGCTGACGGAAAAAGACTTCTCGGCGGCACTTGAGAAAGCCGGACAAATCAACCAGTACAACGAAACCCGGAAAGACCTCGACAAGAGTATGACGGAAGAGGCAAACAACATCGTTGCCAATCTGGAAGGATTAGCCGACCGCCGCTCTATTGTGCTCTACAACGAAGAATGGCACAAAGGAGTGATCGGCATCGTAGCTTCCCGTCTGACGGAAGTGTATTACCGCCCTGCCGTGGTATTGACACGAACGGATGACATGGCGACAGGTTCCGCACGTTCTGTTTCCGGCTTCGACGTATATAAAGCAATCGAGCATTGCCGCGACCTGCTGGAAAACTTCGGAGGACATACATACGCCGCCGGACTATCAATGAAAGTGGAGAATGTGGATGCTTTTACCAAACGGTTCGAAGACTACGTCTCACGGCATATCCTGCCGGAACAAACCAGTGCCGTCATCGAAATTGATGCTGAAATCGACTTCAGGGATATTTCTTCCAAATTCTTCAACGACCTGAAAAAGTTTAATCCTTTCGGTCCCGACAACACGAAACCCATTTTCTGCACTCATCACGTCTATGATTATGGAACAAGCAAAGTGGTGGGACGCGACCAGGAACATATCAAGCTCGAACTGGTTGATAATAAATCGAATAATGTAATGAACGGTATTGCGTTCGGACAGAGTTCGCACGTGCGCTATATCAAAACGAAACGTTCGTTCGACATCTGTTACACCATTGAAGAAAACACGCATAAGCGTGGCGAAGTTCAACTTCAAATCGAGGATATAAAGCCGATTGAATAAGTATCAGGAGATATTAAAACAATATTGGGGATATGACTCCTTCCGCGACTTGCAGGAGGAGATCATCACCAGTATCGGCGAAGGCAAAGATACACTGGGGCTCATGCCTACCGGAGGCGGTAAGTCCATCACCTTTCAAGTGCCTGCTCTCGCCCAGGAAGGAATTTGCATTGTCATTACTCCGCTCATCGCCCTGATGAAAGACCAGGTGCAGAACCTCCGCAAACGCGGTATCAAAGCCCTTGCCGTATATTCCGGCATGACGCGGCAGGAAATTCTCACTGCACTTGAAAACTGCATCTTCGGTGATTACAAATTCCTTTATATTTCTCCGGAACGTCTGGACACGGACATATTCCGCACCAAACTGCGGTCGATGAAAGTCTCTATGATTACGGTTGACGAAAGTCACTGTATCTCACAATGGGGATATGACTTCCGCCCCGCTTACCTGAAAATTGCCGAAATACGGGCGCTGTTACCGGGAATTCCGGTATTGGCACTGACCGCCACCGCCACTCCGGAAGTGGTGAAAGATATTCAAGCTCGCTTGGATTTCCGTGAAGAGAATGTTTTCCGCATGAGTTTCGAGCGGAAAAACCTGGCGTATATGGTACGGCAAACGGATAACAAGACTCAAGAACTGTTGCATATCTTACGAAAGGTACCGGGCAGCGCCATTATCTATGTCCGCAACAGACGACGGACCAAAGAAATCACCGAATTACTGGTAAATGAAGATATCACCGCCGACTTTTATCACGCCGGACTGGATAATGCCGTAAAGGACCTCCGTCAAAAACGCTGGCAAAGCGGAGAAGTTCGCGTGATGGTAGCTACCAATGCCTTTGGCATGGGGATCGATAAGCCTGATGTGCGTATCGTATTACATCTTGACCTCCCCGACTCTCTCGAAGCCTACTTTCAGGAAGCCGGACGTGCAGGAAGAGACGGTGAGAAAGCGTATGCCGTAATCTTATATACTAAAACGGACAGAACGACGTTACACAGGCGTGTAGTGGATACTTTTCCCGATAAAGAATATATCCTCAATGTGTACGAGCATCTGCAATATTACTATCAGATGGCAATGGGCGACGGTTTCCAATGTGTACGTGAATTTAACCTGGAAGAGTTTTGCCGGAAGTTCAAATACTTCCCGGTTCCGGTAGACAGTGCGCTGAAGATACTGACTCAAGCAGGTTATCTGGAATATACGGACGAACAGGACAACGCTTCCCGTATTCTTTTTACGATTCGCCGGGACGAACTGTACAAACTGCGGGAAATGGGAACGGAAGCGGAAGCTCTGATACAGATGATTCTCCGTTCTTACACCGGAGTGTTCACCGATTATGCCTATATCAGCGAAGCCACCCTGTCCGTACGTACCGGACTGACCCGCGAACAGATTTATAACATATTGGTCACGCTTACCAAACGTCGCATCGTGGATTATATTCCGCACAAAAAGACTCCTTATATTATATATACACGCGAACGGCAGGAACTTCGTTTTGTGCACATCCCCCCTGCTGTCTACGAAGAGCGTAAAGCCCGGTATGAAGCTCGCATCAAGGCGATGGAAGAATATGTCATTTCGGAGAATGTGTGCCGAAGCCGGATGCTGCTCCGCTACTTCGGAGAGAAAAACGAGCATAACTGCGGACAATGTGATGTTTGCCTTAGTCACCGTGCAACAGATACGCTGACCGGGGAGTCTCTTGAAGAACTGAAAAAGAAAATAGCAGAATTACTTGCCCAAAAACCGCATACGCCGGCAGAAATAGCCGAGAAAATAGAAGCGGAGAAAGAGAGAGTCAGTGAAGTCATCCAATATTTATTGGAGGAAGGTGAATGGAAGATGCAGGATGGAATGATACATATTTCAAAATAAGTTACTACCTTTGCAAGGTAACTCAAAAATAACACAGTCATGCCGAACTTTTTTAAATCTTTCTTCTCCGGTAAGTCGGAAACTCCGGAAAGTGAAAAACAGAAAAACGATCAGAAAAATTTCGAGATTTTTAAATACGACGGTTTACGTGCGCAACGCATGGGACGTCCGGATTATGCAGTAAAATGTTTTACAGAAGCTCTTGCCATTCAGGAAGAGTTTGAAACAATGGGCTATCTTAGCCAACTCTACATTCAGATGGGAGAAACGGCAAAAGCCCGCGAACTGTTGGAAAAAATGGCTGCCATGGAACCTCATCTCACGAGTACTTTCCTGACACTGGCAAATGTATGCTTTATCCAGGAAGATTATCAGGCCATGGAAGAGGCTGCCAATAAAGCAATTGCCATTGAGGAAGGAAATGCCGTAGCTCATTATCTGCTAGGAAAAGCCCGTAAGGGACAAAACGACGACCTAATGACCATTGCCCATCTCACCAAAGCGATCACTTTGAAAGACGATTTCATCGAAGCCCGCCTGCTACGTGCAGAAGCTTTGCTGAACCTGAAACAGTATAAAGAAATGATGGAGGATATAGACGCCGTACTTGCTCAAAATCCGGAGGAAGAAACTGCCATGCTCCTGCGTGGAAAAGTGAAAGAATCCAACGGTCAGGGCGAGGAAGCGGAAGAGGATTACAAACTGGTGACGGAAATAAACCCGTTCAACGAACAGGCTTACCTTTATTTAGGACAACTTTATATCAATCAGAAGAAGCTGACGGAAGCCATCGGACTGTTTGATGAAGCCATCGAACTGAATCCGAACTTTGCAGAGGCCTACAAAGAACGCGGACGTGCTAAATTACTGAATGGTGATAAGGATGGTTCTGTAGAGGACATGAAGAAATCTTTGGAATTGAATCCGAAGGAGGAAGCTGGTCTGAATGGAGAATTCAAAAATTTGGGACCGAAATCGGAGGCACTGCCGGGAATCTTTTGATTGTTTTTTTTGATTGTTTTGTAAGATATATCATAAAAGTAGTGGTCGTTTCCAAAATAGAAACGACCACTACTTTTATATATAGGGATCTAACTAAAAAGGACTCAATTCTACAATCCAGAAACATTCCGCTTAATCCTCCCTGTATCTTATACCTTTTTCATCCTTTTTAGATGAAAAAACAAAAAAAATATCGTTTTTTGTTTGCATCTAACAGAAAATTATTACTTTTGCCCCAGAATTAGAAACCAAAGCAAAAAACAAAGATTCGAATGAAATCATTTACTTATGCATATTACTTCTTTTTTTACTTTTACTTTAGCAACAAAGTAGAGCGGGAGTTTGTATGTATCAAGTGACAGTGATGCTTAAGGACTGAATAGAGAAATCAATCATATGAATCCCGCTCCAATATGGACGCGGGATTTTTTTATATAATACATTAGAACAATGAAAAAGATAGCAATTCAAGGAACACTCGGCTCATATCATGATATCGCCGCACACAAGTACTTCGAGGGAGAAGAAATAGAGTTAATCTGTTGTGCCAACTTCGAAGACGTGTTTACTTCGATACGAAAAGACAGCCAGGTTATCGGAATGCTAGCCATCGAGAATACAATTGCGGGAAGCTTGCTGCACAACAATGAGTTGCTGCGACAAAGCGGCACACAAATCATCGGTGAATACAAACTGCGTATCTCGCACAGCTTCGTCTGTCTCCCTGATGAGAGTTGGGAAGACCTGACTGAAGTCAACTCCCACCCTATCGCCCTGATGCAATGTCGCGAATTTCTGAATCAGCACCCACAGTTGAAAGTAGTGGAAGGTGAAGATACTGCCCGCAGCGCGGAAATCATCAAGAATGAAAGTCTGAAAGGCCATGCCGCTATCTGCTCCAAAGCAGCAGCCGAACGTTACGGCATGAAAATTCTTCAGGAAGGCATTGAAACGAACAAACACAACTTCACCCGTTTTCTGGTAGTTGCCGATCCCTGGCAAGTGGACGAACTCCGCCAACATCATGTCAACGCAACCAACAAAGCGAGTATGGTATTCACTCTTCCGCACACAGAAGGTAGTCTGTCACAGGTTTTGTCTATTCTATCGTTCTATAATATCAATCTGACAAAAATCCAATCGTTGCCAATCATCGGACGGGAATGGGAATACCAATTTTACGTAGATGTAGCTTTCAACGATTATCTAAGATACAAGCAATCTATTGCCGCAATCACTCCATTAACCAAAGAACTTAAATTATTAGGCGAATATGCAGAAGGAAAGTCAAACGTATAAAATCGCTCCTGCCGACAGATTGGCAAGTGTTAGCGAATACTACTTCTCAAAGAAACTTAAAGAGGTAGCACAGATGAATGCTGAAGGAAAAGATGTCATCAGCCTCGGTATCGGAAGCCCCGATATGCCTCCTTCAAGGGAAACCATCGAAACATTGTGTAACAATGCTCATGATCCCAACGGACACGGTTATCAACCGTATGTAGGTATCCCCGAACTGCGCAAAGGTTTCGCCAATTGGTATCAACGCTGGTACGGAGTGGAACTGAATCCGAATACGGAAATACAACCATTGATCGGTTCGAAAGAAGGAATCCTCCATGTTACGCTGGCATTTGTCAATCCGGGTGAGCAGGTGTTAGTCCCGAATCCGGGATACCCCACCTATACTTCTTTAAGTAAAATACTTGGCGCGGAAGTTATCAACTATGACCTGAAAGAAGAAGACGGTTGGATGCCCGACTTTGAGGCACTGGAAAAGATGGATCTTAGTCGTGTAAAACTAATGTGGACCAACTACCCGAATATGCCGACAGGAGCCAATGCTACTCCGGAAATCTATGAGCGCCTTGTTGATTTTGCCCGCCGAAAGAATATTGTGATTGTGAACGACAATCCGTACAGCTTTATCCTGAACGATAAGCCTATCAGTATTCTAAGTGTGCCGGGAGCCAAAGACTGTTGCATCGAGTTCAACTCTATGAGCAAGAGTCACAATATGCCCGGCTGGCGTATCGGTATGCTGGCATCGAACGCAGAATTCGTACAATGGATATTGAAAGTGAAAAGTAATATCGACAGCGGTATGTTCCGTGCCATGCAACTGGCTGCAGCAACTGCTCTTGAAGCAGAAGCAGACTGGTATGAAGGCAATAACGAAAACTATCGCAACCGTCGTCACCTCGCCGGTGAGATTATGAAAACATTGGGATGCACCTACGACGAAAAACAAGTAGGAATGTTCCTTTGGGGAAAGATTCCCGCTTCCTGCAAGGATGTAGAGGAGCTAACGGAAAAGGTATTGCATGAAGCAAGAGTGTTTATCACTCCGGGATTTATTTTCGGCAGTAACGGAGCAAGATATATTCGTATCTCTCTTTGTTGCAAAGACAATAAGTTGGCGGAAGCACTGGAAAGAATAAAAAGAATATAGGTTTCTGTTGTTCTCTCTTCAAAGAAAAAGAGAAGAAAACAGCAGCATAATGAGACAGAATAATTTCAACGAAAACAAGTTATTAAAAGAATAAAAACAAATAAGAATATGGAACTCGAATCAATTTTATTACCGGGCATTGAAGCTAAAAGACCGATTGTCATTGCCGGCCCTTGTAGCGCAGAAACTGAAGAACAAGTAATGGATACAGCCAAACAACTGGCTGCAAAAGGACAGAAAATATATCGTGCCGGCATCTGGAAACCGCGTACCAAACCGGGAGGTTTCGAAGGTATCGGCGTAGAAGGTCTTGCCTGGTTGAAAGAGGTAAAGAAAGAAACAGGAATGTATGTTTCTACGGAAGTAGCAACAGCCAAACATGTTTACGAATGTCTGAAAGCGGGCATCGATATTCTTTGGGTAGGTGCGCGTACCACTGCCAATCCCTTCGCCGTACAGGAAATCGCTGATGCGCTGAAAGGTGTTGATATCCCCGTATTGGTTAAGAACCCGGTGAACCCGGATCTCGAATTATGGATCGGAGCACTGGAACGTATCAACAACGCTGGTTTGAAACGCCTGGGGGCTATCCACCGTGGTTTCAGCAGCTATGACAAGAAGATCTACCGTAATCTTCCCCAATGGCATATTCCTATCGAACTGCGCCGCCGTATCCCTAATCTTCCGATTTTCTGTGATCCGAGTCATATCGGTGGAAAACGTGAGTTAGTAGCTCCGCTTTGCCAACAGGCGATGGACTTGAACTTCGACGGTCTGATCGTAGAAAGCCACTGCAACCCGGATTGCGCTTGGAGCGATGCTTCCCAACAGGTTACTCCGGACGTACTCGACTATATCCTCAATCTGCTGGTGATCCGTACTGAAACGCAATCTACCGAAAGTCTGGCACAACTCCGTAAACAAATTGACGAATGTGACGACAATATCATTCAGGAACTATCAAAAAGAATGCGCGTAGCCCGCGAAATCGGTACTTACAAAAAAGAGCATGGAATCACCGTTCTTCAAGCCGGACGTTACAATGAAATCTTGGAAAAACGTGGCGCGCAGGGCGAACAGTGTGGTATGGACAGCGAGTTTATGAAGAAAATTTTCGAAGCCATCCACGAAGAATCGGTTCGTCAACAGATGGAAATTATTAATAAATAAAAAGCAGCCTCTCCACTAACCCTCTTCCAAAGAGAGGAAAGAAAGTAACCTCCTGTTCATATTGACAAGAGTAACTTTCAGTCTGTTCTCCTTGGGAGAGGGTTAGGGAAAGGATTTTTAAATAAACATTATGAGAATATTAATCCTTGGAGCCGGCAAAATGGGCTCTTTCTTTACTGATATATTAAGCTTTCAACATGAGACGGCCGTGTTCGACGTCAACCCGCACCAGTTGCGTTTTGTCTATAACACGTATCGTTTCACCACATTGGAGGAGATTAAGGACTTTGAACCGGAACTGGTTATTAATGCCGTTACAGTGAAGTACACGCTGGATGCCTTTCATAAAGTATTGCCTGTGTTACCGAAAGACTGTATCATTAGTGACATTGCCTCTGTAAAAACAGGACTGAAGAAGTTTTATGAAGAAAGCGGTTTCCGTTATGTCTCCAGCCACCCGATGTTTGGCCCTACTTTTGCTAGTCTTAGTAATCTAAGCAGCGAGAATGCCATCATCATCAGTGAAGGAGACCATCTGGGAAAAATATTCTTCAAAGATCTCTATCAGACATTGCGTTTAAACATCTTCGAATATACGTTCGACGAACACGACGAAACAGTAGCTTACTCGCTTTCTATTCCGTTCGTATCGACTTTTGTATTTGCTGCCGTAATGAAACATCAGGAAGCTCCGGGAACTACGTTCAAAAAGCACATGGCAATTGCCAAAGGCCTATTAAGCGAAGACGACTACCTGCTTCAGGAAATCCTGTTCAACCCACGCACTCCGGGACAGGTAGCCAATATCCGCACGGAGTTGAAGAATCTTCTCGAAATTATCGAGAACAAAGATGCGGAAGGAATGAAAAAGTATCTGACTAAGATTCGGGAGAAGATTAAATAATCCATTATCTATTATATAGAGAGGGATCAGGGGAAATAATAATCTTCCGTGTGCCTCTCCGGTTACAGAACCATCCCATATATAGGCAAGATTTAACGATCCTCTGCATACTTTTTTGTTTGCAGGGGATTTTTTTATGTGTACCTTTGTATCCGCAAAAACGGATTCACAGGAGAAAGAATGATAGATCAAGTTACCATAGACCGGATATTGGACGCGGCACAAATTATGGATGTCGTTTCGGATTTTGTCACCCTGCGCAAACGTGGTGTCAATTACGTCGGTTTGTGTCCGTTCCACAGTGATAAAACCCCTTCTTTTTATGTCTCTCCCGCCAAAGGATTATGCAAATGTTTTGCTTGTGGAAAAGGTGGAAACGCAGTGCATTTCATTATGGAGCACGAGCAGATGTCATATCCGGAAGCGCTGAAGTATCTTGCCAAGAAATACAATATTGAAATCAAGGAGCGGGAATTAAGCGATGAAGAGAAGTTTGTGCAAAGCGAACGTGAAAGTCTGTTTATCGTCAATAACTTTGCGCGCGATTATTTCCAAAACATACTAAAAAATCATATAGACGGGCGTAGCATCGGTATGGCTTATTTCCGCAACCGTGGCTTTCGCGATGACATTATTGAGAAATTCCAATTAGGCTACTGTACTGAAAGTCACGATGCATTCGCCAAAGAGGCAATCCAAAAAGGATATAAGAAGGAGTATCTGGTAAAGACCGGACTTTGCTACGAAACGGATGACCACCGATTGCGAGATCGTTTTTGGGGACGTGTGATTTTCCCTGTCCATACGCTTTCCGGTAAAGTGGTGGCTTTTGGCGGACGTGTACTTGCCAGTGCAACGAAAGGGGTTAAAGTAAAATACGTCAATTCACCCGAATCGGAAATCTATCATAAAAGTAACGAATTATACGGTATATATTTTGCCAAACAGGCTATTGTAAAACAAGACCGTTGTTTTTTGGTTGAAGGTTACACGGATGTAATCTCCATGCATCAATCCGGTATAGAGAATGTGGTTGCTTCTTCGGGAACAGCCCTTACACCGGGACAAATCCGTATGATTCACCGGTTCACCAACAATATGACTGTGCTTTACGATGGTGACGCAGCGGGTATCAAGGCCTCTATCCGGGGAATTGACATGTTATTGGAGGAAGGTATGAATATCAAAGTCTGTCTTCTTCCCGATGGGGACGACCCGGACTCTTTTGCCCGCAAACATAACTCAACGGAATTCCAGGCTTTCATCTCTGAACATGAAACGGACTTTATCCGCTTCAAAACAAACTTGCTGCTGGAGGATGCAGGAAAAGATCCCATCAAGCGTGCGGAACTGATTGGTAACTTGGTGCAAAGTATTTCTGTTATCCCGGAAGCGATTGTCAGAGATGTCTATATCAAAGAATGTGCACAGCTACTTCATGTAGAAGATAAGCTGTTGGTATCGGAAGTTGCCAAAAGACGGGAAACTCAAGCAGAGAAACGAGCTGAACAGACGGAACGGGAACGCCGGATGGCTGAAAGAACAGCTACAATGTCTCAAGGGACACCGTCTGAAAATGCTCCGATGCCCAACGGAGATATTCCGTTGCCTCCTGAAATAGATAACGGATATACAGAGGTTCCTCCCGCTCTGCAGGAAGACAACTATGCATCTTTTATCCCCCAGGAAGGAAAGGAAGGACAAGAATTCTACAAATTCGAACGGCTGATATTACAAGCGGTAGTTCGTTATGGAGAAAAAATCATGTGTAACCTGACTGATGAAGAAGGAAACGAGATTCCGGTAACCGTTATAGAATATGTGATTAATGATTTGAAAGAAGATGAGTTAGCTTTTCATAATCCGTTGCACCGCCAAATGTTATCGGAAGCTGCTGCACACATGCATGATTCCAATTTCATTGCTGAACGTTATTTCCTGGCACATCCTGATCCGGTAATCAGTAAATTGAGTGTGGATTTGATTAATGTGCGGTATCAGCTTAGTAAATACCACTCCAAATCCCAAAAGATCGTAACAGATGAAGAGCGTCTCTATGAAATGGTTCCAATGTTAATGATTAACTTCAAATATGCAATCGTAACGGAGGAATTGAAGCACATGCTTTATGCCCTGCAAGATCCTGCTCTTGCCCATGATAATGAAAAATGTGACTCGCTTATGAAACGCTTTAATGAGTTGAAGACCGTACAAAGCATCATGGCAAAACGATTGGGTGACAGGGTTGTTCTGCGATGATTCCTCATCGGTGCCGAGAGATGTCTTCATCGGTGCCGCACACCCTCTTCATCGGTGCCGAAGCCTGCCTTCCCCGGTACCGAAACCAAATAGCATTTCTTACCAGGTTTTCTCTACAAAGTCCCGTGTTGAATCAGATTCATAAACTCTTCACGAGTTTTTGCCTGATTGAAAGCCCCGGTAAAATCCGAAGTAGTAGTAATAGAATTTTGTTTTTCTACACCACGCATCTGCATACACATGTGTTTGGCTTCCACTACCACCATTACCCCAAGTGGATTCAGTGTTTCCTGAATACACTCTTTGATTTGCAGTGTCATGCGTTCCTGCACTTGCAGGCGATGAGAGAATATATCGACTACACGGGCTATCTTGCTCAACCCGGTGATATAGCCGTTAGGAATATAAGCCACGTGTGCCTTCCCGTAGAACGGCAACATGTGATGTTCGCAAAGGGAGAAGAAATCGATATCTTTCACAATCACCATCTGACTGTATTCTTCCTGGAATTTAGCAGAGCGAAGCACTTCATGAGGATCCATGTGATACCCTTTCGTCAAGCTTAACATTGCTTTAGCCACCCGTTCCGGAGTTTTCAGCAACCCTTCCCGTTCGGCATCTTCACCCAACAAAGTTATAATACTACGATAATGACTCTTCAACTCCTCCAGATTCGGAGAAACAATTTCTTCTTTTTCTAACATGATACAATTATAAAGGAATATTGATCTGGTCTCTTACAATAGAAACCTCTTTGAACACACCGGTAGACTTCAACCGACGCATCATTGCGTCCGCCTCTTCAATGCTCCGGAAATCACCTACACGACAAAGCCAACGAGGTGGATTGAACGAAGTATATACTGTCAATTCAGGGAAATACTCTTTAACGCGTGATGCTACATGATAAGCATCATTCTTAGCCTGACGAGTATTATTACCGGCATACGCCTGTATTCTGAATCCGGAAGTCTTTATTACTTTCTGTTCACCTGTTGCAGGACGTTCCATCCCTATCAGAGCCTCAATACGGGGATCTTGATGAATAGTCACCTTTCCTTGTCCCGGAACGTTACGTTCCAGACTTTTGACAATGCCCTGTGCCTGTACACCGACAACTGCCAATACCAACAACAAAGTAAGTAAAGCTAGTTTTCTCATTCTATAAATAATATTTAGGCACGGATTACGCGGATTATACAGTTTTTGAAATCTCTTGGACTAAACGATATCGTGTAATCCGTGAAATCCGTGCCTGAAAGAAGTTTTAATTATGCGTTAAAAGCATCAATGATACCTTTGAAATCAGATACTTTCAGAGCAGCACCACCAATCAAACCACCATCAACGTCCGGGTTAGCGAACAGTTCTTTAGCGTTAGAAGGTTTGCAGCTACCACCGTAAAGGATAGAAGTATTGTCTGCGATTTCTTTGCCATACTTGTCAGCTACGATAGAACGGATGAAGGCATGGATTTCCTGTGCTTGTTCAGGAGAAGCAGTTTTACCTGTACCGATAGCCCAAACCGGTTCGTAAGCCAATACAATCTTAGAGAAGTCTTCAGCCGACAGAGAGAATACAGATTCCATTTGTGCAGCTACCACTTCGTTCTGCTTGTTAGCTTCGCGTTCTTCCAACACTTCACCGATACAGAAAATCGGAGTCAGACCGTTAGCCAAAGCCAATTTTACTTTTTCTTCAAGGATAGCAACTGTTTCACCGTAGTATGCACGACGTTCAGAGTGTCCCAGAATTACATATTTTGCACCAGTAGAAGCAACCATTTCAGCAGAAACTTCACCTGTATAAGCACCTGATGCTTTGTCTGCACAGTTTTCAGCACCTACACCAATCTTAGCAGCGTCTACCAACGGAGTAACAGAAGCCAAGTGGATGAACGGAGTACAGATGATTACATCACAGTTAGGCTTTTCGTTAGCCAATGCTTCGTTCAGTTCTTTAGCCAAAGCGATACCCTCTTGAAGGGTTTTGTTCATTTTCCAGTTTCCTGCAACAATGTTCTTTCTCATTTTGTTTTTTATTTTAAAGGGTTAATAAATTTACGATTTCACGATTGACAATTGAACGATCGGAATTAGCGTTCGTTACAGAGGCCGCTCGTTATCATTTATTTTTTTTATTCTTGTTCTTCTATTTTCGGATTCTCCGTTTTTAATTCTTTGCTTTTCATCTCTTCCTCTTGTTGCTTCCGCTTCGCGTTTTTCCGTTCTCTGCGGCGAACGACCAAAACATCCACCCCAAGCACTAACAACAATGGAATAACAAACCATAAGAATACATATCCTACCGTATGAGTGTCACTGCTCACCTTCTGCTTTCCTAACGACAGATTTTCCAGTTTGTCCGTCAGCACATATTCATCCGGTATATCCTCATCGCTCCATTTATTCAAAATTGTTCCGTTCTTAATCAGTATCAATCCCGGATTGGAACGAACCATCGTCTTTAATGTAATATCATCCATCTGACAGAAAGGATATTCGGCTCCCGTCTTGTCCTTCCACAATTCGATCTGTTCTTCCGGTGAAGAAGTGAGGCAATAAAACTTATAGCCATGCTCCACCGAATAGTCATATATCTCATTAATCAAATCAATGTTACTATCATCCGCCTCTTCAATCCGATGGGCAACCAACAGGAAGGTGTATCCTATATCCGTCAATACATCGTCTGTTATATCCTCGCCCGTATTCAGATCAATCATAGAGAAATCGTGAATAGCCGGTTCATATCCTTTTTCCTTCAGGATTGTCCGTGTGTCGACAAATGTCCAGGTACTATCCGGATAGTTATCCAACGTAAATTCTTTCTTCTCTCCGTTCTTTTCCAGAATAAAGATGCTTTCATATACACTCGGTTTCGCTCCTTCGGGCATTGTCATTCCTTCCAGAATATTCTTTCCGATCTTGTAAGGACGAAAGTCTAAAACAGGCAGACGGTCCAGACAATAGAACGACAAAGTAAATACAAAGAACAACGTGTAGAGAGAAACTAGCCACTCCATTTTCACACTGATAAAACGAACCAGCATTCTTCTGTGACGGAAAGCCATCATTGCTGCAAACAGCAGAACTATATTCTTACCGAATGTCTCCCAGTTCGTCAACACCCATGCATCTCCAAAACAGCCACAGTCCGAAACCGGATCAAAGATGGCAAGATACAAGGTCAGTGGTGTCATGAAAATCATCAGCATCAAAGCCAACGAAGTAGCCAATGTTCTTCTGGTAGCAAAAAATAAGGAGATACCGATAAAAAACTCAACGGCTGACAAGATGATGCCTCCCAATAAAGGGAAGAATGAAGGGAACCAGGAAGCCATTCCGAATGCGGTCAGATAATCCTGGATCTTATACTGGAACCCCAGTGGATCAACTGCCTTTACAAATCCGGAAAAGATGAACGATGCCGCCAAAAGAAAGCGACACGTATTCGCCACTACCTCCTGAATGATATGTAAGTTCTTATCCTTCAAATTCTATCTTAATCAGTCCGAAAACAGAGTAATTAATCATATCCATATAATTGGCATCAATTCCCTCTGACACCAATGTGTTGCCGGCCAGGCTCTCAATCTGCTTGGTACGGTAAATCTTCATCAAGATCAAGTCTGTGTAAGAGCTGACACGCATGCTCCGCCAGGCTTCATCATAATCATGGTTTTTGGCAAGCATCAGGTCTAATGCCTCTTTTGCATACTTATCGTATAAAGCCATCGCTTCTTCATTGCTGATGTCGGCAGACTCGGCATAACCCAGTTCCAACTGGATGAGCCCGACAATGCCATAATTGACAATCGCAATAAATTCAGCACGGATTCCCTCATCAATCAAGGTCACTCCTTTGGTTTCAATACTACGAATCCGATTGGCTTTAATAAAAATCTGGTCAGTCACCGAAGCCGGACGCAGGATACGCCATGCAGGTCCGTAATCGTGCAGCTTCTTGGAAAATAAGTCACGGCACAAAGCGATGACATGTTCAAATTGTTGCTTGGTATCTTTCATCTTCTTCCAAATAGTGCGCAAAGGTAACAATAATTAAGTAAAAACAGAAAGAGGGCACTCTAAATTATATTAAAGTGCCCTCTCCTAAAGATATTGTATTACTGTTTTATAAGCTATATTTTTTATGAACAACGCAAAACCTGTCCGATACGCAAAGTAGTGGTCGGTTTGATACGGTTCAGTTTGCAAAGTGTACTGACTGATACGCCACGCAATTTAGCAATGCGGGACAATGTATCGCCACTCTTCACCTTGTGATAACGGATGGTACCGTCAGCCACTTGAGTATCATGAGAACCAGCACGCTTCACGCCTTTTGCTTTGCGGAACGTATAAGTATCGGCAACGATATCTTGTTTCGGGAAGTCGAACATATAAATCGGATTAATTGCAATCCCCAGGAAGCGGGTTTCGAAATGAAGATGCGAACCAGTAGAGCGTCCGGTGTTACCACCCAAACCGATTACTTCTCCGGCTTTCACTAATTGGTTTTCTTCAACCAATTGTTTTGATAAATGACCATACACTGTTTCCAATCCATTATCATGACGGATAACGACATATTTTCCATATCCTCTACGCTCATATTTTACGATACGTACTTTACCGTCAAAAGCAGCTACGATAGTATCACCTATATTCACTTTCAAGTCCAACCCATTATGCATTCTTCTCCAACGAGGACCGAAAGGCGAAGTAATTTTTGTACTTGGAGTTGGCATATGGAAACCTGTCAGGTCGATTGTATACGTATCAGGGATAATAGCATTTCCGTAAGCATGTACATACTGGTTGTTCCAGTTTGGATAAAGACTTAGGGCGGGATATTCGGACTGTTCGGCACGGATTTGCTTCTGCAAGGCCAAAGAGTCTACTGATTTTAATTTCTTGTCTATCGGTGCTTGGCGGGCAATCAGGTCTTGTGAGAAAGAGCTCAGACTGACCATAGCCGCAACAGCGACCAATCCTGTTTTAATAATGCTAAAATTCATTCCTTCTTTGTCAATTCAATTAATATTCGTCGTTTGCGTACAGGTAATCGAATGTAGCCTGCTTGTAATCGAATATTTCTTCCGGTTTAAAAAATCTCGTTAATTCAATAGCTGCAGTCTCCGGAGAATCGGATGTATGAACGATATTCTCTTGAAAGCTCATACTGTAATCCCCGCGAATGGTGCCTGGGGCAGCTAAACGTCCATTAGTTGGTCCCGCCAACGTACGGACTGTTTGAATAGCATCCACACCTTCGAAACAACAAACAATGACAGGAGTTGTCATCATCGAATCTTTCACACGCTGAAAGAAAGGTTTGCCGCTAAGGTGGGCATAATGTTCGCTTAACAATTCATCAGTCAGTTGCATCATCTTCATGCCGGCCAACCGTAATCCTTTACGTTCAAAGAGATGAGTAATCTCACCAACCAATCCCCGTTGAAGGGTACATGGTTTTAAAATGACCAGCGTTTTTTCAAGCATAATACTCGACTTTGCAAATGGTTAAACAATACATTTACTAAAAAAATTCCCCCAAAGGTAGTATTTTCCTATGAAAAGGCAAGAGAGTTATTAACTATTTTTCAGATGCTTAGTACAAAAAGAGGGAGCAATTGAGCCGTTAAACTCCTATAAATAGGGAGAATAGGGACAAAATATGTTTTGCAACACATTTACGCAAATAAACTGCATGTTTAACCGTTTTTCAACTTATGGCAGCCCAGTTAACATTCGTTTTCCGCAAGGCTTTAAGTTGCCGCCACAAGATTTCATTCTCGGGATTCTGTGCCGCAGGGTCTTGTTCCACAATACTTTCAGCTATGGCACGAACGTATTGCAACAGTTGCCCGTCGCGTACAATATCCGCAATCTTCAAATCGAAAGCGATGCCGCTTTGCTGCGTACCTTCAAGATCACCGGGGCCACGCAATTTCAAATCGGCCTCGGCTATTTCGAAACCATCATTGGTGCGTACCATGATTTCCAATCGTTTTCGGGTGTCCTCCGTCAACTTATAATTCGTCACCAGAATACAATAAGACTGTTCCGCCCCACGTCCTACCCGACCACGCAACTGATGTAACTGCGAAAGCCCGAAACGTTCTGCATTTTCAATAATCATCACCGAAGCATTCGGAACGTTCACTCCGACTTCAATGACGGTAGTAGCCACCATGATCTGCGCTTTGCCCGAAACAAAAAGCTGCATTTGCTCATCCTTCTCGGCTGGTTTCATTTTGCCATGCACTTTACAAACCGTACATTTGGGAAACTCTTCCAGAACATGTTGATATCCTTCTTCAAGGTTCTTCAAATCAATCTTTTCGCTTTCTTTAATCAGCGGATAGACAATGTAGACCTGACGTCCTTCTTCAATTTGTTTGCGCACCGAACGGTACATACTTTCCCGGCGGTTATCAAATTGGTGAATGGTAGTAATCGGTTTTCTTCCGGGTGGAAGCTCGTCGATAATAGACACGTCCAAATCACCATACAATGTCATTGCCAAAGTACGTGGAATCGGGGTAGCAGTCATCACGAGCACATGTGGAGGTTGAACATTCTTACTCCAAAGGCGGGCGCGTTGCGCCACACCAAAGCGATGCTGTTCGTCGATAACAACGAAACCTAAAGAAGAGAAATTGACAGTATCTTCAATAACGGCATGCGTTCCTATTAATATCTTCACATCTCCGGTCAGCAATCCGGTCAGAATCGCTTCCCGCCTTTTGCCTTTAATAGAACCTGTCAGCAGTTCGACACGGATATCCATGCCAAAGAGCAGTTCTTTGATCGTTTCATAATGCTGGTTCGCCAAAATTTCGGTAGGCGCCATCATGCAAGCCTGATAACCGTTATCCAACGCCAACAACATACTCATCAAGGCAACCAGCGTTTTCCCGCTTCCTACATCTCCCTGCAAGAGGCGATTCATCTGCCTGCCACTGCCGACATCGTTCCGTATTTCCTTCAATACCCGCTTCTGTGCACCTGTCAGTTGAAAAGGAAGATTCTTTGTATAAAATGTATTGAACACCTCTCCCACTTTCTCAAAGATATATCCACGATATCTTTTTTGTCTGTCTTTGGCGTAGCGGAGGATATTCAGCTGAACATAAAACAGCTCTTCGAACTTAAGGCGATATTGCGCCCTGCGAAGCACATCGGGATTGGTCGGGAAGTGGATATTCCGGAGAGCTTCCGTCAAAGGCATCAGATGATATTCCGCCAGCAATTTGGAAGAAAGTGTTTCAGGCAGAGGCTCCTGTATTTGTTGAATCACCGTTGCCATCATCTTCTCAATCGCGTGAGAGTTGAGGAAACTGCGCTTCATCTTCTCCGTCGTATTATAATAAGGTTGCAATCCCACCGAAGAAAGTTTCAAATCTTCCGGCTTGTCTACATCGGGATGCGCCACATTGATACGTCCGTTGAAAACAGTCGGTTTACCGAAGATGATATATTCTTCGTGCAACTTATACTTGCCTAAGATATACTTAATGCCTTGAAACCACACCAAATCCACGACTCCCGTACCATCCGAAAAGTGCGCCGTCAAACGACGTTGACGTCCTTCGCCAATGGTTTCGAAACCGAGAATTTCTCCTTTCAACTGGATATACGGCATATTGCCATCTATTTCGTGAATGTAATAGATGCGGCTCCGGTCAATATATTTATAAGGGAAATAATAAATTAAATCGTGCAAGGAGTAGATTTCCAACTCCTTATTTAATACAGCGGCTTTTTGAGGGCCTACACCGGAGATGAATTTTATGTCGCGTGTGGCTAAATCGAACATTTATAAAAGAGCACTCCCTACTTTTAAATCGAAAGGAGTCGTTATTTTTATATTTTCACGGTTACCTTCCGCCAGATACACAGGTATTCCCATTGCTTCGACAACGGAAGCGTCATCTGTAAAGAAGGGAGTAAATTCTTGTGTATATGCTTGTTTCAACAACTCTACATCGAAAACCTGCGGTGTTTGCACCAGCTTGTAATCATTCCGGCTGACCGTTTCACTTCCGGCATCTGTCAGATGGCGAAGTGTCTCTACCACATCCACCACAGGAATCACTGCTTTCTGCACTTTTGCCAAGTCATAACAACGGCGAATCACCTCTACCGACACAAACGGACGTACTCCATCATGCACCCCTACCAGTCCCGGCTCCTGCACCAGTGCCAGACCATTCTTTACAGAGTGAAAACGTGTTTCGCCTCCATCGGCAAGGGTATGTTCCACCACAAAGCTATGTTTTTGGCAAAGTTGCTTCCAAAAGTCCTGTTGTTCCTGCGGAAGCACTACTATGATTTGAAGTGTTTCGTCATATTTCCTGAATACTTCCAGGGTATGCATCAACACAGGTTTATCACCCATGGGAAGGAATTGTTTCGGGAGGTCACTTCCCATTCGCAAGCCCTTTCCACCGGCGACAATGATTACATATTTCTTCATGGACGGTTTAGCGTTTAACACACATCGCTTCTACCAGTTCGTCTACTTTTTCTTTACCTACCAACAGGTCAACGATTGTCAAAGCAAATTCCATGGCAGCACCCGGTCCCATACCGGTAATGATGTTTCCATCACGTACGACAGGTTCATTTACACATTCTGCACCATCCAGATATTGTTCAAAACTCGGATAACAGGTAGCCTTCTTTCCTTTCAGCAGCCCCAGCTTACCCAACACCATCGGAGCAGCACAAATGGCCGCAATAGGTTTACCTTTTGCGGCAAAATCAAGAATCAATTTACGCAACCCTTCGTGCTTGTCAAGTGTGGCAGCTCCCGGCATTCCTCCCGGCAACAACAGCAGTTCAGCATCGAAAAAATCGCAATTCTCGAAGTTGATATCGCAAAGGACAGATACGTCATGTGCTCCCACTACAATTTCATCCGGCGTAACGGATACGATTTCTACATTAAGTCCGGCACGTCTCAACGTGTCAATAGCAGTAAAGGCTTCAATTTCTTCAAAACCATCTGCAAAAAAAGCGTATACAGTTCCCATAATCCTTTATATATTTGGTTAATGATACTATCTCAAGTTAAAATAATAGGTGATTGTCCCTGTCTGGTTATTCACCCCATCTATCGTATTAAAACGGGCTTTCTTCGCTGCATCCTCCGCTGCCTTACGTAAAGCGGAATTTACCGTATTCGTTTGAGGGCTAATGCTGGTCGATATCACTTGCCCTGCAGGATTCACGGTGATATTCACCACTACACGCCCTTCTTCCTGCACATTATATACAGGCTTCGGCAAACTGCCCGTACCTAAAGAACGTCCGCCAAGGTCAAATGTTCCGTAACCTCCGGTTCCGGTCTTCGCTCCGGTAGAAGAATTCCCCTCCTTGCTACCTTCGGTTCCCGTGCCACTAGCCGCTGTTCCTTTATTTCCTGTCATTTGCGCTCCCTTTCCAAACGCACCGGACACCCTCTTTCTGGCAGCTTCTTCGGCAGCCTTACGTTCACGTTCCGCTTTTTCTTCTGCCAGTCGTTTCGCTTCCGCAGCTTTTTCGGCTTCCGTTTTCTCCGGCTTCTTCACCGGTTCTTTCGGCTTGACCACCTCTTTAGGTTTCACCGTTTCTTTTTTCGGTTCTTCCGTCTTAGGTTTCAGGGTTACTGTTTCCTCTTCAGTCTGCGTCAATAAATCCTGTTCCGAAGGAAGTTCCGGTGCTGTTTCCGCAGGTGCTGCCGCATCTTCATCCATGATATCCACGTCTACCAGAGAGGGATCATCGAAGCCACTCGCTGCGTCTACATTTCCCATCATTACAGGCACTCCGCCTGCATCTTCATCCGGTTGAGGGATAGTAAAGCTCACCAGAATCAAAAGAGCAATCACTGCCACATGCACCAACAGTGCACCCAGCGCTCCTATGTATTCACCCTTTTTTCTTCTGTCCATTGTTTCTTATTTGTTTTCAGGCGGGCGTGTAGCCAGCACCATCTTAAAATGATTCTCGTTTGCAATGTTCAATACCCTTACGATCTCACGGTAAGGTACCGATTCATCCGCATACAATGCCACGTACATTTCCGGCTCCTTCTCTGCGCAACTCTGCAAGAATGAAGTCAGGTCGTTCAGCGCCACCGGCTGCTCTTTTTCATTGCCAAAAGCGGCATAGAAATTCAAGTCTTTATCGATAACCACTCTTGTCAGCGGTTTGGCCGAAGTCTGCTGCTTGCCTTGCGGCAACAAGACTTTGATAGCATTGGGCGACACCACCGTAGAGGTTATCATAAAGAATATCAGCAACAGGAAGATGACGTCCGTCATGGAAGCCATGCTGAAATTGGGCGATACTCTATTTCTTCTTTTTAATCCCACTTTGTTAGTGATTAAGGGTTAGTGATTAATAGGTTGGCATATCGATTCACTTTCCAGCCGGCTCGTTCAGCAAGTCCATGAACTCCATTGTACGAGATTCCATTTTATTTACCACACGGTCTACCAGCATCACCAGATAATTGTAGGCAAACATAGCAATGATACCGACAATCAGACCACCGACCGTAGTAATCATAGCTTCATAGATACCACCGGAAAGTAAAGTGATATCAATGTTTCCGCTTCCGGCATTCGCCATTTCGTAGAATGCACGCACCATACCGGTCACCGTACCGAGGAATCCAAGCATCGGAGCACCTCCGGAAATAGTTGCCATTACAGTCAATCCTTTTTCCAGCTTTGCCACTTCAATATTACCTACATTCTCAATAGCTACCTGCACATCGTTAATAGGACGTCCCAAACGGCTGATCCCTTTTTCTATCATACGTGCCGAAGGGGTGTTTATCGTACGGCAATAGTTAATAGCCGCTTTGATCTCACCGCTATGAATATAGTCTTTAATCCGCTCCATAAACATCGGGTCCTCTTTTCCTGCCTTGCGAATCATGTAGTTACGTTCAAACAGGATATAGAAACAGACAACCGACAATACACCCAGCACAATCATAATCCATCCACCCTTGATAGCCATATCAAGCATGTTCATTTCAGGAGCGTTCACCTCCGTCAATACGGGGTTGGCAGTAGCCAGCGAGTCGGCCATATTCATAGCCCCTTGGGCTAACAAGATCATTGCATTCATGAGCGTAGACAGTTTTTATATTCCTGAATGGTACGTTCGAGTCCCAGATACAATGCATCACTAATCAACGCATGTCCAATGGAGACTTCATCCACCCAAGGAATGTTTTTATAGAAATAATTTAAATTCACCAGACTTAAATCATGACCGGCATTCAATCCGATACCCAGTTTACGGGCAGTCTTCGCGGCTTCGATAAAAGGAGCGATGGCAGCTTCCGGATTCTTCGGATAGTTCGTTGCGTATGGTTCGGTATACAGTTCGACACGATCCGCTCCCGCTTTTGCCGCATATTCCACCATTTCAGGATCGGCTGCCACAAAAACGGAAGTACGAATACCGGCGCTGTTAAACTGATCGAGCACTTCAGTCAGGAATTCCAGATTTGCTTTGGTGTCCCAACCGGAATTAGAAGTAATTTGTGAAGGATCGTCGGGGACCAAAGTTACTTGATGAGGTTTAACTTTCAACACCAGGTCAATAAACTCCGGAGCGGGATAACCTTCGATATTAAATTCCGTGCGCAGCAAAGGGCGCAAATCATATACATCTGAACGACGAATGTGGCGTTCATCGGGACGAGGATGAACAGTGATACCGTCTGCACCAAAAGATTCACAATCAAGCGCTACCTTTACTACATCGGGAACATTTCCTCCGCGAGCATTCCTTAGCGTAGCAATCTTGTTTATGTTTACACTTAATTTAGTCATAGTTCTACGTTATATTTGCCGCAAAAATACAAATATTATTATTAGTTGCCTAATAATACGAAACGCATTATGGGTTCTTTTTTGGTTATTTAAAGTAGAAATCCAAGAAAAAATGCCAAATTTGCATCCTGAACTAATGATATTGCTTATGAAATTCGCCATTTTCGGAAATACTTATCAGGCTAAAAAGTCCTCTCATGCTGTCACCTTGTTTAAACTTTTAAAGAAACAGGGAGCAGAGATTGGTATGTGCAGGGAATTTTATCAATTCCTAGTTTCTGAAAATATGGATATTAAAGCAGATCAATTATTTGATGGTGATGATTTTACTGCCGATATGGTAATCAGCATCGGAGGCGACGGAACATTTCTGAAAGCTGCCCGCCGCGTAGGAAGAAAAGGGATTCCTATTTTGGGAATTAACACAGGACGTTTAGGATTTCTGGCAGATATTTCGCCGGAGGAAATGGAGGAAACATTTGATGAAATCCAAAACGGCAGATATAGTGTGGAGGAACGGAGCGTACTTCAGTTGATCTGCAACGACAAACATCTCCAAGATTCTCCTTATGCCCTCAACGAAATAGCTATTCTCAAACGAGACAGCTCCTCAATGATTAGTATCCGGACAGCTATTAATGGCGCGTATCTGAATACTTATCAAGCTGACGGGTTAGTAATTGCCACTCCAACAGGTTCCACAGCCTACTCTTTGAGTGTAGGAGGCCCGATCATCGTCCCTCATTCCAACACTATTGCCATCACTCCGGTGGCTCCACATAGTCTCAACGTCCGTCCTATCGTTATTCGGGATGACTGGGAGATTACATTAGATGTAGAAAGCAGAAGTCACAACTTCCTCGTCGCCATCGACGGGAGGAGCGAGACTTGCAAAGAAACGACTCAACTAACCATCCGTCGGGCAGATTACAGCATAAAGGTAGTGAAACGTTTTAATCACATTTTTTTCGATACACTCCGCAGCAAAATGATGTGGGGAGCGGATGGAAGACGATAGATGGGAAACTAATCTAACGTAAAAGTCTGCGAACCAATCAGATTACCACCTTCGAAGATATCAACGCGATAGTTTCCGGCATATAAGAATTCTTCTACATCCCAGAATACATTCACGTTCTGTTCTTCTCCGTTATATTCAATATATTTCTTGATGGAGTAAACCAGTGTACGGTTTTCATAAGGGAAAGTATTGGATGCACTCTTGGTCAGTACATCATTATCGGGTTTGGTAATACGTATATAGATGGTACGTTCACCGTTTTCAGCAGTTATATTCTTCACGATTGTGAAACTGATAGCCAATTTCACCACATCTTTCACCTTCTTCGCCACTTTACCGCGTTTATTGCGTGGTTCGATACGAATATTAGTTGCATCGAGTTGTGCGGCTAACGTCACCTTCTTATCCAGATTTTTCTTTTCTTCGGAAAGGTTACTGATTTGTTGTGAAGCCTGATTATATTTTTGTGTTACTTCTGCAATGACCTGTTTCTGCTGTGCAGCCAGTTTATTTAGTGAATCAATCTGATTAATATAACCAACCATTACTTTACGTAAGGTAGCCAATTCTTTCTTTAAACGACGAATCTCTGTTGCATTCGAACTCTTCACAGTACGAAGTTCTTCTAATAGACGTTGGGTCTTTAACTGTTCCTGTTCTAACAATACTCCTAATGAGTCATTAGTAACCTTAAACTTCAATTCATCATATTCTTGCACAAAACGACTATATTCGTTTTCCAGATCTTCCTTATCCAATTGGAATTCCTGCACTAACTCCCGATTAGCTTTTTTTTCGGTAAACAATAAATAAGTAATACCAATAATAGCTATCACCAAGATAGCCACGGCCGCAATAAGAAGGCTTTTTTTACTCATAGTTTCAGTTGTGAATTGATAACGTGCGCAAAAGTAATCATTTCGCAACAGAAGTCAAGTATAAAAAGTGAGAGTTTTTGAAAAACTCCCGACTAATCTATGCAATTTTAATTTATTAACCAGTCAACCAGGCCGAACCGACAGACGCAAAGTCCCCCGACTGATTCTCCTTTATGATCCTAAGCGGCCACTGACATTACCTGATCGAAGCATCCTTATTTGCGACTTTTACCTTGTTTACGTACTAGTTTTGAAGCAAATGGTACTTTAGCAAACAAGTATTGAAATTATTTTTTAATGAAGCGGTAGCCCGAGAAATAATATAGAATTCACCTAACGTACAAACGTATGTTATCTACCGTGTGAATGTCCGTTACCCACCGGGCGAGCATCAATAACCTACCAGACAAAAGGCGGTCATCTGCCGGACGAACAGTTCATGAGGGACACGGGAACAGAAACGACACCGACGAAGTGATCCGAACCGACAACGGCAGCAGCCAAAGCCATCTTCTCTGCCCAGTATTATTGCTATTGTTTATAACAGAAATAATACTTTTACTTACTCTTCTTTACTTTACTCTTCTCTACTCTACTGGTTTTCATTGGGTTTTTCCCCTTTACTGGCGGGCGTTTCAACGCTTTGTAACACCCTCTCCGAACACCCTCGTTTTTGTATCGTTTTCGTTGTTTATTCTCCGCTTCTCTTCCACGCTTGCCAACGGCTTGTTCGACCACTTTTTTTTCATGATAGCTATCCATTCCGGAGAACTTAGACCTTTAACTAAAATTATTACGGAAAAATTTCTTTAATCAGGATTATCGTTGTAATTTTGTCGCGCTAAAAGATAAAACAAATTATCAACTTTTTAAATATATAGTATTATGTCAAAAGTAACCGTAGTAGGCGCAGGTAACGTAGGTGCTACATGTGCAAATGTACTTGCTTTTAATGAAGTAGCAGACGAAGTAGTAATGCTGGACGTTAAAGAAGGCGTTTCAGAAGGTAAAGCAATGGATATGATGCAGACAGCTCAATTGCTGGGTTTCGACACTACATTGGTAGGCTGCACTAACGACTATGCTCAAACCGCTAACTCTGACGTTGTTGTGATTACTTCAGGTATTCCTCGTAAACCGGGTATGACTCGTGAAGAGCTGATTGGTGTGAACGCTGGTATCGTTAAATCGGTAGCAGAAAACCTGTTGAAATATTCTCCTAACGCTATCATCGTTGTTATCTCTAACCCGATGGATACAATGACTTATTTGGCATTGAAAGCTTTGGGCTTGCCGAAAAACCGTGTGATCGGTATGGGTGGTGCTTTGGATAGCTCTCGTTTCAAATATTTCTTGTCTCAAGCTATCGGTTGCAACGCTAACGAAGTAGAAGGTATGGTTATCGGTGGTCACGGTGATACTACTATGATTCCTTTGACTCGTTTCGCTACTTACAAAGGTATGCCTGTAGCAAATTTCATCTCTGCCGAAAAACTGGAAGAAGTAGCCGCTGCTACAATGGTAGGTGGTGCTACACTGACTAAATTGCTGGGTACTTCTGCATGGTATGCACCAGGTGCAGCAGGAGCATTCGTAGTTGAATCTATCCTTCATGACCAAAAGAAGATGGTTCCTTGTTCTGTATTATTGGAAGGTGAATATGGTGAATCAGATCTTTGCATCGGCGTTCCTGTAATCCTTGGCAAGAACGGTATCGAAAAGATCGTTGAACTGAACCTGAACGAAGACGAAAAAGCCAAGTTCGCAGCTAGCGCAAAAGCTGTTCACGGAACGAACGCTGCTTTGAAAGAAGTAGGTGCTCTGTAATTAATCCCCTTACTTTATATATCAAGAAAGGCTGTTCTTCACTACGAGGAGCAGCCTTCTTTCTTTTCTACAGAATCCTACCCCACTATATTTTAAAAAAAGCTAATTCATTTTGCACTTTCAAGTAAAGCTCATACATTTGCATCGTTGTTTATGCAATTATTGTTTAAGTAAACAAGTTCAAAAAAACAGACTACTTCAATAAACAAATTACATGAGAACCGGGTTATTAAATATAGAAGTATCACCTTATTAATATGCAAGATGCGATGAAAAAAGTATTTCTTCTGACAATTCTGCTAAGTCTCACTTTCATAGGAAAAGCGCAGAACTTTCTAAGTCTGGATAGTTGCCGCGCATTAGCTCTTGCCAACAACAAAGATTTGTTGATAAGCAATGAGAAGATAAATGCTGCTCATTATCAACGAAAAGCTGCATTTACGAATTATTTGCCCAACTTCTCGGCAACCGGAGCTTACATGAGAAACCAGAAAGAGTTTTCATTATTAAACAATGACCAGAAAGCTACGCTTTCAGGATTAGGAACTAATCTGGCAGGCCCTATCCAACAGGCTGCAACCGAGATTGTAACAGCACATCCTGAATTAAAACCACTTATTGCTTCCTTAAGCGGAAAACTAGGAGCGGCTCTGCCTGCTCTCGACCAAGCAGGAAACTCTTTAGTGGATGCACTCCGCACAGACACCAGAAATGTCTATGCAGGCGCTATTACATTGACACAGCCTTTATATATGGGTGGAAAAATCCGGGCGTACAACAAAATAACAAAGTATGCCGAAGAGTTAGCTCAAGAACAACACCACGGTGGCATGCAGGAAGTAATCATGAGTACAGACCAGGCATATTGGCAAGTTATTTCGTTGGTTAATAAGAAGAAGTTGGCGGAAGGTTATTTAAAGCTCTTGCAACAGCTGGACGGTGATGTGGAAAAAATGATTAATGAAGGAGTAGCCACCAAAGCGGATGGCTTGTCTGTACGCGTCAAGGTGAATGAAGCAGAAATGACACTCACCAAAGTGGAAGATGGATTGAGCCTTGCCCGAATGTTGCTGTGCCAACTATGCGGTATTGATCTTAGCTCCCCCATCACGCTAGCAGATGAAAATATGGAAGATATTCCATTACTGACAACAGACCCTCATTTCGATTTATCTACCGCTTATGAGAATCGTCCGGAAATACGTAGTCTCGAATTAGCGACACAGATTTATAAACAGAAAGTAAACGTAACCCGTGCCGAACATCTTCCTTCTATCGCATTGATGGGGAATTATATGGTAACCAACCCTTCTGTCTTCAACAGCTTTGAAAACAAATTCAAAGGCATGTGGAATGTGGGAGTGATGGTACAGATACCTATATGGCACTGGGGAGAAGGTATTTATAAAACGAGAGCGGCAAAAGCCGAAGCCCGCATTGCACAATACCAGCTTCAGGACGCACGCGAAAAAATAGAGTTGCAAGTCAATCAAGCCGCTTTCAAGGTAAAAGAAGCAGGTAAGAAACTGGTTATGTCTTCCAAAAACATGGAAAAAGCGGAAGAGAATCTGCGCTATGCAACGCTTGGTTTTAAAGAGGGAGTGATTGCCACAAGTAATGTTCTTGAAGCACAAACGGCATGGCTGTCCGCTCATTCAGAAAAGATTGACGCACAAATAGATGTGAAGTTAACAGAAATCTATCTGAAGAAATCTCTGGGAACACTGAAATAAATAAAAAGCAGAAAAATAAAGTAAAGAACCCAATCAGAAACAACCCAATCCCTAACCAACTCACAATCCATAAAACATAAATCATAAATCATAATTCATAAATCATATGGCACCTATAAAATCACAAAACAGCAATATGCTGCTTGCATTCCTTACTCTACTGGGAGTTATTGCAATCGTTGCAGTCGTTGGCTTCTTCATGCTTCGCAAAGGTCCTGAAATTATACAGGGACAGGCTGAAGTTACCGAGTATCGCGTTTCGAGCAAAGTTCCGGGACGTATATTGGAATTTCGCGTGAAAGAAGGACAAAGTGTCAATGCCGGAGATACGCTGGCCATTTTGGAAGCTCCTGACGTAGTGGCAAAAATGGAACAGGCACGTGCTGCCGAAGCTGCCGCACAAGCACAAAACGCAAAAGCAATCAAAGGCGCACGTGAGGAACAAATCCAGGCGGCATACGAAATGTGGCAAAAAGCCCAAGCAGGCGTCACCATTGCCGAAAAATCATATCAACGTATAAAGAATCTCTATGAGCAGGGAGTAATGCCTGCACAGAAATTGGATGAAGTTACTGCGCAACGGGATGCAAGCATTGCTACAGAGAAAGCAGCCAAAGCGCAATATACTATGGCAAAGAACGGAGCAGAACGTGAAGATAAGATGGCCGCGGAAGCTTTGGTAAACCGGGCAAAAGGTGCTGTTGCCGAAGTAGAATCGTACATAAAGGAGACTTATCTCATAGCTCCGGCTGCCGGAGAAGTTTCAGAGATTTTCCCGAAGGTAGGCGAATTGGTAGGTACTGGTGCTCCTATCATGAATATCGCCGAGCTCAACGATATGTGGGTAACATTCAACGTACGCGAGGATCTGCTCAAAAATCTGACAATGGGTTCGGAATTCGAAGCAGTCATTCCTGCTCTGGATAATAAAAAGATCAAACTCAAAGTATATTATCTGAAAGACTTAGGGACTTATGCCGCTTGGAAAGCAACCAAAACAACCGGACAATTCGACCTGAAAACATTCGAAGTGAAAGCTTCTCCGATAGAGAAAGTGGAAAACCTCCGTCCGGGTATGTCTGTCATCATTGACAAGTAATCATGAGAGAGAGAGAAAAGAAATATATAGCCCTGTGGCAGGTCATGCAAAGAGAGTGCCGGCGGTTGGTTTCACGCCCGCTCTACCTCTTCTGTATGGTCATTGCCCCACTGTTTTGCTATATATTCTTCACCACCTTAATGGATTCGGGACTTCCCAAGGATCTTCCTGCAGGAGTGGTAGACATGGATGATTCGTCCACCTCCCGCAATATTGTCCGCAACCTGGATGCTTTTTCACAGACAGGGGTTGTAGCTCATTACAGTAATGTGACAGATGCACGCATTGCCATGCAAGAGGGAAAAATCTACGGATTCTTCTACCTTCCCAAAGGTTTATCGGCAGAGGCACAGAGCCAACGACAACCGACAATCTCCTTCTACACCAATTACTCCTACCTGATTGCAGGCTCCCTATTGTTCAGAGACATGAAAATGATGGGAGAACTCACTTCGGGAGCTGCTGCAAGGACTATGTTATATGCCAAAGGTGCAACAGAGGATCAGGCTATGGCATATCTGCAACCGATTGTTATCGATACACACCCACTGAATAATCCGTGGCTGAACTATTCGGTATACTTATGCAATACACTGATACCGGGAGTACTCATGCTATTAATATTTATGGTAACTGTCTATTCAATCGGTGTAGAAATCAAAGATCGTACGGCTCGCGAATGGTTACGAATGAGTAACAACTCCATTTATATTGCATTGGCCGGGAAGTTGCTTCCCCACACCGTAATCTTTTTCATCATGGGTATATTTTATAACGTATACCTGTATGGATTCCTGCATTTTCCTTGCAACAGCGGTATATTTCCGATGATATTTGCCACGCTTTGTCTTGTACTGGCATCCCAATGTTGTGGTATTGTCATGATAGGAACCCTGCCGACTCTACGACTCGGATTAAGTTTTGCTTCCCTGTGGGGAGTCATATCGTTCTCCATTTCCGGTTTTTCATTCCCGGTCATGGCTATGCATCCTGTTTTACAGGCTTTGAGCAATCTATTTCCTTTGCGGCACTATTTCCTTATTTACGTGGATCAGGCGCTCAACGGATATAGTATGGCTTACTCATGGACCAACTATATGGCACTATTAATATTTATGATGCTCCCCTTCTTCGTGGTTCACCGCCTGAAGGAAGCATTGGTTTACTATAAATATATACCCTAAATGAAAGATATAAAATTAAAAGATAAGATAGCTCAAGGCATCAATGACCTGTTTTATATCTGGAAACGGGAGTTTCAGACAACTTTCCGCGACCAGGGGGTACTGATATTCTTTATACTCGTCCCGTTAGGTTATCCGTTGCTATATAGTTTCATCTATGATAACGAAGTAGTGCGTGAAGTTCCTGCTGTTGTTGTAGATGATTCACATTCATCTCTTAGCCGCGAATATCTCCGCAAGGTAGATGCTACACCCGATATTCAAATCGTCTCCTACTGTGCCGATATGGAAGAAGCTAAACAAATGCTGAAAAACCGGCGTGCATACGGTATCATTTATATCCCTTCGGATTTTAGTGACAATATTGCCAAAGGAAAACAGACACAAGTGAGCATCTATTGCGACATGAGCGGATTGTTGTATTATAAATCGATGCTTCTTGCCAACACAGCGGTTTCTCTGAATATGAATAAGGACATCAAGATTGCACGCAGTGGAAATACAACCGACCGGCAGGATGAAATCACCGCTTATCCGATCGAATATGAAGAGATTTCCATTTTCAACCCGACTGCCGGATTCGCCGCTTTCCTAATTCCTGCAGTATTGGTATTGATTATCCAACAAACATTATTACTCGGCATCGGTCTCGCTGCAGGTACAGCTCGTGAAAATAACAGGTTTAAGGATCTCGTGCCTATTAACCGCCATTACAACGGAACGCTGCGAATTGTATTAGGAAAAGGCTTGAGTTATTTCCTGGTTTATATATTGGTAGCTTTCTACGTACTTTATGTGGTACCAAGATTATTTAGCCTCAACCAAATTGGGCAACCCAGTTCATTAATATTATTCGTTGTCCCCTATCTTGCGGCTTGTATTTTCTTTGCGATGACAGCTTCTATTGCCATTCGCAACCGGGAAACGTGTATGCTGATTTTTGTATTCACGTCAGTCCCCTTGTTATTTATTTCCGGAATCTCTTGGCCGGGAGCAGCTATTCCCCCGTTTTGGAAGTATGTATCTTACATCTTCCCCTCTACCTTTGGAATTAACGGCTTTGTAAAAATCAATAATATGGGAGCTACTCTTAGTGAAGTAGCTTTTGAATATAAGGCTTTATGGTTGCAAGCCGGCATTTATTTCCTTACCACCTGTTGGGTATACCGCTGGCAAATACTAATGAGCCGCAAACATGCAATAGAGCGATACAAAGAATTAAAAGAGAAAGCAAACTTATCCAAGCAGATAAGTGATTAATGAGTAAGAATTACAAGAGAGAGAATTAACGGTGTATCCTTTCAATGGGATATGCCGTTTTTCTTTTTATTAATAAGGATATAAAAAAATCCCCCGTTCCAAGAGAGTATAGAACGAGGGATTTTAGAGATATTATAAAGAGAGTATAATAAGTTTAGAACTTGTAACCTACGCCAATAGAGAAGTTCATGTTCTTCGGTGCACCGTCACCATCAGCCAATTTAGCCAAACCAAATTCTCCTGATAAGTCAATAAAGAATTTATTAATTTCATAAGCAACGCCTACACCGAGACCTGCATCAAATCTTTTTGCTCCAAATTGATCATCACCGTCACCAAAGAAATCAATTTTTTCATCACCAATTTTACACTTACCAGCAATACCAAATGCAAAATAAGGACCAGCTTTCACTACAATATTCTGGTTATCAGCAATTGCAAATCTTGCAGCAGCCAATACCGGAATCTCCAAATACATTGGATTCATTTTCACTTCATCCTGTTTAGCACCTTTTTGAGTGAACATCAACGAAGGTTGAATAGACCACATATCAGAGAACTGATATTCCATGCCAACGCCTACATTGAATCCAATCCTCATGTCAGTATCCATATCCCCAGTAAAGTTACTCATGTTCATACCAACTTTGGCATTCCAAGAAATCTGAGAATAAGAAACGATAGAAACAAGTGCAAATAGCACAAAAATCAAACCTTTTTTCATATCATTCATTTTTTAGTTTGCCTTCCTCTTCCCTTTGGTTGGCATTGTTAGTTAATAGTTCTGTTTGAAGTGTGGGGAATTATTCGCAACCGATTAAAGTATTGAAACACACCCTTCCGTATTTAACGTATGTTTTGTAGCCGCAAATATATTTCATTTATTTTATATAAAAAAATCCTTGATAGTCTATTTTTTGCATAAAGGTTATTAAAGAGTGACTATATAGAAAAAAATAATGTTCATCCGGTCTTTTTTTATGCTTAAATAATTTCCGAATAACAATGCAATTAAAATATTCTTGCAAGATTTATACATTTACAATTATTAACCGACTAGCTATTGCTTGTTTACGAAATATTCGTAGATTTGCGAAGTATTCGTAATTAAACAACATCTCCATGGAAAAGTTAACTATACAAGAAGAAGAAGTAATGATCTACATTTGGGAGTTACAATGCTGTTTCGTAAAAGACATTGTTGCAAAGTATACGCAACCGGCACCTCCTTATACCACAGTAGCATCTATCGTAAAGAACCTCGAGCGGAAAGGATATGTCACACCGAAACGTGTGGGTAATACCTACCAATATACTCCTGCCATTCGCGAAAATGAATATAAACGCCATTTTATGAGTGGCGTAGTTCGTAACTACTTTGAGAACTCTTACAAAGAAATGGTTTCTTTCTTTGCCAAAGACCAGAAAATTTCGACCGATGATCTCAAAGATATTATCGAACTCATTGAAAAAGGAAAAGAAAATTAATAGAAAACATTCATCACCATGACTCCGGAACTAGCTTATTTTCTAAAGATAAATGTAGCGATAGCTCTGTTCTATGCATTCTATCGGTTGTTTTTCCATAAAGACACCTTCTTCCATTGGCGTAGGATGGCTTTGCTATGTTTCTTTGCCATCTCCATGCTTTATCCCCTATTGAATATTCAGGGATGGATAAAAGCTCACGAACCGATGGTGGCAATGGCAGATCTTTATGCAACCATCCTGCTTCCGGAGCAAGTTGTGACTCCTACACAAGAGACTGTCATAAATTGGCAAGAGGTTATCATGCAGTTCGCTAAAATTATTTATTGGAGCGGAATGTTATTACTTACCGCACGTTTCTTCGCACAACTGGGTAGCATCATCCGATTGCATTTCCAATGCTCAAAAAGCAATATACAAGGAGTACGCGTACATCTATTAAAAAAAGAAACAGGTCCTTTTTCTTTCTTCCACTGGATATTCATACACCCGCAATCACATACGGAATCTGAAATCAGTGAAATCATTACGCATGAAGAGACCCATGCCCGACAATACCACTCGGTGGATGTGCTTTTCAGCGAAATAATGTGTATATTCTGCTGGTTCAACCCATTTATCTGGTTAATGAAACGGGAAGTCAGAGGAAACCTCGAATACATGGCAGACCATCGTGTATTAGAGACGGGACATGATAGTAAATCATACCAGTACCACTTATTGGGACTGGCACATCACAAGGCTGCAGCAAATTTATCAAATAGTTTCAATGTTTTACCACTCAAAAATCGTATTAAAATGATGAATAAACGAAGAACGAAAGAAATAGGAAGAACAAAATATCTGATGTTTCTTCCCTTGGCTGCCATCTTGATGATTGTCAGTAACATCGAAATGGTAGCACGTACTACTGAAAAATTTGCAAAAGAAATGATGGGACAAATAACAGAAGAAGTTGCCATGCAAGCTGAAACCACAAATATTCCCGAACTTTCTACAAGAGAAATTCAAGAAATCACTCTTCCGCAAGGTACAAAAGGAAAGGAAGTAACGGAAACACAAATCAAGAATGTACCGGATTCTGTTGTTTTTCAGGTTGTAGAAGAAATGCCGGATTTTCCGGGAGGGATGAAGGCATTGATGGATTACTTGTCGAAAAATGTCAAATATCCGGCTGAAGCACATGCAATCGGTGCACAAGGACGTGTAATTGTAAGCTTTACTGTTAAAAAGGACGGAAGTATAGCCGACACAAAAGTAGAACGAAGTGTCAATCCGTATCTCGACAAAGAAGCCATGCGTGTCATTGCTGCCATGCCTAAATGGCAACCTGGAAAACAAAGAGGGGAAGCAGTAAATGTAAGATTTACAGTTCCCGTTGCTTTCAGACTATCCGATCCCCCCACCCCCAAAGCGGAAGAGATCAAGCAGTCTGATCTGGACGAAGTAGTTGTAGTGGGATACGGTCCACAGGAAGATTCAACTCCCGGTGCAGTAGGTGTGAAAGGAGAAAACACAGATCAGGCTTTCACTGTAGTAGAAACAATGCCCAAATTCCCGGAGGGACAAGCCGGGTTGATGCGTTATCTTGCTAGAAGTATCAAATATCCTGTCATTGCTCAAAAAAACAAAGAACAAGGCAGGGTAATCATACAAATGATTATCGGAACAGACGGTAGTTTGTCAAACGTAAAAGTATTACGTAGCGTATCTCCGTCACTGGATGCAGAAGCCATCCGTGTAGTGGGAAACATGCCTAAATGGGAACCGGGAATGCAAAAAGGACAGGCTGTCCCTGTTAAGTATACCCTCCCTATCACGTTCCGGTTACAATAAATAACTTCCCCGATACCGCTCCCTTTCCTCATCGGTGAGGAACGGGGCGTTCATCGGTGGGGAACCCTCTCCTCCCCGGTGCCGGACGTATCTTTCCCCGGTGCTGAAAAAAGTCATTTCTTTTTCCGTTTTTTACAAGGATAGTTATAAAAAGATCCTTATATTTGTTCGTGTAATAAAACATTATTCACATGAAAAGATTCGCATGGATTATCGGTTTAATATTCTGCACAATCTGCACCATACAAGCCAAAGACAGAGTTATCGAGCGGCCTCCTTTTCTAGCATGGAGCTCCAATAGTATTGAGATTGATAAAATTGTCATGAGTGATACCGTGACAACAGTGTATATAAAGGCTTTTTATCGTCCGAAATACTGGATTAAAATAGCAACGGGCAGTTTTCTGAAAGATAATAATGGAATGCTTTATCCCATCCGAAAGGGAGTTGGAATCACATTGGATAAGGAATTCTGGATGCCGGAATCGGGAGAAGCGGAGTTTCAACTCTTATTTCCCCCAATACCTGAAAATGTAACCAGTCTGGATTTCTCGGAAGGAGACTTCGACGGGGCCTATAAGATATGGGGAATACAATTAGACAAAGATACATTCTATAAACAAAAACTTCCCAAAGAAGCAGTCGTACACAAAATAAATAAGAAAGCGATATTGCCTACTCCAAAGTTGGTTTATGGGACTGCTACACTTAAAGGAAAAATACTGGACTATCAAAAAGAGATGATGCAACAAATGAAGATGCATATAGAAAGTCCTGCATTGAATGTCCACAACGAACAGAATATCATAAAGATCAAAGAAGACGGCACTTTTCAGGCGGAGGTCAAAGTAGCGTCCGTTACAAGTGTAGCATTAGAACTTCCTTTTGGCTGGATCGAGTGTCTGATAGCTCCCAACGAAGAGACATCGCTCATCATCAATACAAAGGAACTATGCCGTAGACAGGCGCATCTGCAAAAAAAGGATAAAACGTATGGAGAACCTGTATACTTTAATGGTTATCTGGCTAGTCTGCAACAAGAATTAGCTTCCGTAGATATAGATATTGTATTGAAAAGCGTTTATTACATGGATATGTACAACGACATTGCCGGGAAAAGCGCAGATGAATACAAGGCTTATGTATTGGAGCGTCTTCCATCCATTCGAAAAGAAATTGCACAATCCCCATACAGCAATGCGTGTAAAGAGCTATTAAATATTCAGGTAGATCTGGCAGCGACTGGTAAAATCGCCATGACGGAGAGAGAACTAAAATCAGCATATATCACTGTTAATAAACTGAATAAAGAACAGACCGACGACTATTTCTACAATACCCGCATTGATATTCCTACAGGATACTATGACATATTGAAAGAGTTCACTTCTATCAACACTCTGAAAGCGCTATACGGTAAATATTACGCATCAACAATATACTTGATAAGTTTTCTGCCAAATTCTTTAGATGTACTTAAAGAGACACTGGGAACGGGACAGGGACCCTTATTCGATAACATTAAATTTAATAAGCTGTATCAATCCATAAAGGATTTTACCCCGTTAACAACAGAGCAGAATGCCGAACTAAAAACTTTTTCTTCCCCGGCATACGCAGAGATGCTTACCCAAACGAACAAAGAAATAATAAAGAAAATAGAATTAAACAAAAGAAAGACAGGCTTCACTGTAAACGAGACGGGACAAGTCTCCAATGAGGACTTATTCCCATCCATTATCTCTAAATTCCGTGGACACACGTTGTTAGTCGATTTTTGGGCAACTTGGTGTGGCCCTTGTCGCACAGCCAATAAAGCCATTACTCCAATGAAAGAGGAATTAAAAGACAAGGATATTATCTACCTCTACATCACAGGCGAAACTTCACCCAAAGGCACTTGGGAAAATATGATTACCGACATTCATGGTGAGCATTTCCGTGTGACAAATGAACAATGGAGTTTTCTGATGTCCAGCTTCAATATCCGGGGAGTTCCCACTTATTTTGTTGTTGATCCGGAGGGTAATATTACTTTCAAGCAAACTGGATTTCCCGGAGTAGACACCATGAAAAAAGAGCTTATGAAAGCTTTGAATAAGTAACTCGAACGTTAAAAAGATAGTGACGGTATATGCTTAGGATAGTGACGGTATATGATAATGATACCGTCACTATTTCTATCGGATAGCGTCACTATCTTGTAGAGGAAAATCCGCCAACAACAATTGCTACATAAGTATGTCATCATAATTAGTTTATATAATATATTTAGGCACGGATTACGCGGATTATAATATAAGATTATTTTGCAAGAATACGTAATCCTAAAAATCAATAAATAAACGAGCCTCCATAGTCTTTGAAAAGACTACAGAGGCTCGTTTTATATCCTATGGATAACTTACTGCAAAGCTATCCAACTCCAGATTCCACTTATTTATGCATTTCCACGATTTGAGTCGGCGCCATCTCTACATTCCGTCGATCTACTTGGCGAACGACACTGGCAGCCAGGGATAAGAAAGCACGTCCGGTTACGGAATCTTCATCCAACGCAACAGGTGTACCATTATCTCCCCCTTCGCAAATGCTTTGTACGATAGGTATCTGTCCCAACAAAGGAACATTCATCTCTTCAGCCAATTTCTTTGCGCCTTCTTTTCCGAAGATATAGTATTTATTTTCGGGAAGTTCGGCAGGAGTAAACCAAGCCATATTTTCAACCAAACCAAGGATAGGTACATTTACCTTATCATTGGTAAACATATTGATTCCCTTACGGGCATCTGCCAAAGCCACTGCCTGCGGAGTGCTGACAACAATCGCCCCTGTCATGGCCAGCGTTTGAACAACTGTCAAATGAATATCACTGGTTCCGGGAGGAAGGTCTATCAGAAAATAATCCAACTCTCCCCAAGCTGCATCAGCAATCAACTGTTTCAACGCATTACTAGCCATTCCACCACGCCACAAAGTTGCCTGATCCGGATCGACAAAGAAACCGATAGATAATAATTTCACTCCATATTTTTCTACCGGAATAATCATGTCACGACCGTCGATACGTTCAGCATAAGGGCGTGCATCTTCCACCTGAAACATCTTCGGCATAGAAGGACCAAAAATATCAGCATCAAGCAAACCTACTTTATAACCTAATTTAGCCAAAGCAACAGCCAGATTCGCAGACACCGTAGACTTGCCTACTCCACCTTTACCGGAAGATATGCCGACTATATTCTTCACTTGCGGAAGGAGCTTGCCAACTTCCGGACGGGCAGCTTGTTTACTTTCCGCTGTGATCGTTACCTGCACATCAGGAGAAACATACGTGTGAATAGCTGTTTCCGCAGCCTTCAACATTGATTTCATAAACGGATCAGTCGGTTTCTCAAAGATCAATGAGAAGCTGACAGTCATGCCATCAATACGGAGATTATCGGCAACCATCTCCGCTTCCACCAGATTCTTTCCCGTACCGGGATAACGCACCGTTGCCAATGCATCTAATATCAATTTAGGATAGAGAGTCATTTTATTTACTATTTGACGATTTACTATTTACAATTTAAAATCACCATTCGATTAAGTGTCAGTTCACTTTAAGGGCGATTGTTACTGCACAAAACTATTTACTTGTACTTAATCCGCTACGTTTGCTACGATTGTAACTACGATAAGGATCAAGTTCTATTTCTACATCCGGTTCTTGCAATTGACCTTCCTGCGGAAGCCGGAATTTGATATACTTAATAGCTAAACCACGATCGAGCCATTGTTGTTCATAATAAGTCTTGATACCGAGAATATCATCTACCAAATCGGAATGATATAAATCTTCGGTCATAAACTCAACGGGAAGACGATTTGCTTCAATCATGTATTTTGTATAGGTAAACATGAAGTTGCTGTCCGTTTTCAGGTGGATAATACCATTCGGCTGTAAGAATTTACGGTACCGTTCCATAAAATAGGTAGAAGTCAATCGCTTGGTTGCTTTCTTCATTTGCGGGTCAGAGAAGGTAAGCCATATTTCACTTACTTCGCCTTCGGCAAAAAAACGTTCAATGATTTCAATATTGGTACGCAGAAAAGCGACATTCTTCATTCCGGCCTGTAATGATTCCGTTGCTCCCGTCCACATACGGGCACCTTTTATATCAACTGCTATAAAGTTCTTTTCGGGAAACATTTTACCCAAGCCGACGGTGTACTCACCACGTCCGCAGCCTAGTTCGAGCACAATCGGATGATCGTTTTTAAAAAACTCCTCATGCCATTTTCCCTTCATGTCAAAAGGCACGTTATCTACCGCCGAATAAGGATATTCGAACACGTGTGGATAACTCGCCATATCGGCAAACTTTTCTAATTTATTCTTTCCCATATCAATCCTGATTAGGCCGCAAAGGTACTGATTTTGACGCAACCGACAAAAAGAAATGGAGCACAGATTTCTCTATGCTCCATTCTTCTATAATATTGAATGATTCGTGTTATTAAATCTCAACATTCACCTCAACGTTTACTTCTACATTTCCACCTTGTTGTGCTTTCAAATCTTCATAGAAAGCTGCACGGGAAATAGCAACATACGGTTGCAGGAAAAGAAATCCGATACCAAAAGTAAAAATACAAAGGATAGCCCAACCAATGAAGCTTAAATCAAGCATGAACAACTTCATCTTGTTCCCTTCCATCATAGCCATACTTTTCTCAATAGCTGCATTGTTTTTCATTTCCGGTTCATCTTTCAAGATAAAAGATGTCATTGCATAAGAATAAGACTTAATGATACCCGGTATAACCAGCAATAATGACCACAAAACTGTATAGACAGTCTGAAGCAACATAGTTACAAAAATACGCCCATAATCCTGGAAACCTTCGAACAAAACACCAAAGTCAATGTCTTTGCCTCTACATACACCAAGCATTACAATAGTAAAACCGTATGCAACCGGTAGTCCGACAAACAATGAACATAATCCGCCAATCACAGGAATAGCAGATAATCCACCGGCAATAACTGAATAAATAAGTGCAGCAACGGCTGCCATAGGCCACTTTCCTCGAAGTGCCTCACGCGCCTGAGCACGCAGTTCTGAGTTTAGTTTTAACATAGTGAATAATATTAATTGATAAATGTGTTATTTCATAATATATCGTCATTCTACAATCGTCACCCAGCCATGTGTATCCGGCTCGTCGCCATACTGAATTCCACGCAGCTTATTGTACAATTTTGTACAGATAGGTCCCGGCTTACCATCTTTAGAGATAACGTATGATTTTCCGTTTTCCAAATCATCGATACGCTGAATCGGGCTGATTACTGCGGCAGTACCACAAGCACCTGCTTCTTCAAACGTTTCCAATTCTTCTTCCGGTATCGGACGGCGTTCCACTTTGATACCCATGTCTTCTGCCAACTGCATCAAACTCTTATTGGTAATAGAAGGCAGAATAGAAGTTGATTTCGGAGTGATATAAGTATTATCTTTAATACCGAAGAAGTTGGCAGCACCACATTCATCAATATATTTCTTTTCTTTCGCATCGAGATAGAACTCGCAGGAATACCCCAGATCGTGTGCTTTCTTATTAGCACGAAGACTGGCTGCATAGTTGCCACCTACTTTATAAATACCTGTTCCATGAGGAGCGGCACGATCGAACTCACGAATGATAACGTACGGATTGGTAGAAAAACCACCCTTGAAATACGGACCTACCGGAGTTACGAACACTACAAACATATACTCTTCAGCAGGATGTACGCCTACTTGGGCACTTGTTCCGATCAATAGCGGACGAATGTAAAGAGAAGCACCGGTTTCATAAGGAGGGATAAAACGTTCATTCAGTTTTACGACTTTCAAAATTGCTTCTTTAAACCGTTCTGTCGGAAGTTCTGCCATCAGAATTCCCTGGCAAGTAGATTGCAGACGGGCTGCGTTTTCTTCCAAACGGAAAATACGTACTTTACCATCCTTTCCACGGAATGCTTTCAACCCTTCAAAGGCTTCCTGACCATAGTGTAAACAGGTTGCCGCCATGTGCAAATTAAGGTGTTCATCACTACTAACCTCTAATTCCCCCCATGCACCATTACGGAAGTTAATTCTCACATTGTAATCTGTCTTCATGTATCCGAATGACAGATTCGCCCAGTCTATTTCTTTCATATTGTTATGTATTAGTTTATTTTCTATTGCATTGAAACGCAAAAATAACTTTTATTCTTCAGATAGCCTCTTTTCTTGCAATAATTTTTCGACTTCCCGGTCGGCTTTTGTCAGTTTATCCTTGCAAAAGGCAATAATCTCATTGGCTTCTTTTATTTTCTCACTCAAAATGTCGATATCCAGTTCGTTATTATCTATCTGGCGAACGATCTTTTCGAGACGTTCCATTGCTTGGGAATATGTTTCTTTTTTTGCTGCCACGATGATTGATATTTAATGGTTAATGATGAATGTTCTTACAAATAAACAGTCGACGGATAGTTACTTTTCCACCACAGATTGCACTTCTCCTTTCAGCAACCGGGTTGTCAAGCGATCTCCCGGTTTCAGCGAAGATGCATCCGTCACCGCTTTCCCGTCTTTGATTGTAATACTGTATCCCCGGCTCAAGAGTTTATCCGGAGAGGCGTCTGCTATTCGCTGTTGTAAAAGTTCCAACCGGTGAGACTGACGGGCCAACAATGCTTTCGCCACTTGTGACAAATCCTTCTTTGCTGCCAGCAAAGAAAAACGAGCATCCGCAAGTTTGCGGTGAACAAGATTGGGAATACGGATTTGGAGCGCCTCCAACCTTCGTTGTTCCTGCTCAAGAAGCATATAAGCTCCCTGTTGAAGACGTACAGATAATTCTTCCAGATGCTCTGCTACTTCCGTTACCTGATGAATCAGAAGCTCGGCAGCAGCCGTAGGAGTCTTTACCCGGGTATGAGCTACAGAGTCAAGGACTGTATCATCGCGTTCATGACCAATACCGGTAATGATAGGTAATGGAAATTGCGCACATGCAGCTGCTAGTAGATAAGTATCAAAACCGGATAAATCGGAAGTAGCCCCACCGCCACGAATAATGACCACTACGTCAAATTCATTGATGCGGGCATTGATACGGTCTAAAGCCGCCAATACAGACTCTTCAACTTGATTGCCTTGCATTAAAGCCGGAAAAAGTTCTGTATAAAAATAGAATCCGCCCGGATTGTGCTGTAACTGATGGCAGAAATCTCCATATCCGGCTGCGGTAGCCGAAGAAATGACGGCAACACGTTGGGGAAGAACCGGCATTTCAAGTTCTTTATTCAACGTCAAGACTCCCTCCTCTTCCAACTGCAATAATATTTCCCGACGACGGCGAGCCATATCTCCCAACGTGTAAGCAGGATCAATATCAAGCACCGTCAAACTGTAACCGTATAACTCATGAAACTGAACAGTTACTTTCACCAGCACTTTAATACCGGAGGTAAATAGTTGTCCGGTGCTTTCCTCAAAATAGGGTTTCAGCAAGCGGTAGATATTATTCCAAATCATCCCCCGTGCTTTGGCTACGAGATTATTACTACGAGGATCTTTCTGCACAAATTCCAGATAACAATGCCCCGTCGTATTGGAACGGACATCGCTCAACTCTGCCTGTATCCAATATTCATCGGGCAGGCATTGCTCCAGACTACGGCGGACAAGTGAATTCAGTTCTAAAAGGGAAAGAGAATCCATAAAAAAAGAACAGTTAACGTTGAGTTGATTGATATGCTTTCCACAAATCGGGAATACCATATCCATATATATTATCCGGGAAATCAGCTCTGTCACCTGACTGACGCACCAAATCAATAATCTGCTTTGCCGTCAGCTTCGGACAAGCCTGCCACAAACAAGCTACCATACCGCACATAATCGGAGAAGCAAAAGAGGTTCCATTGGCGCGACGAAGATTTCCATCCGTTCCCATCACATCCGAATTTAAACCGACAGCCACTACGTCCGGCTTCACACGCCCGTCAGCCGTATTTCCTACAGAAGAAAACGGCGCCAGTTCTCCTCTTTTTGTTACAGCTCCTACAGTTATGATATTCTCCGCATCTCCCGGAGGAGTAATCTTCTTCCACGAACCCGCGCCCGAATTTCCGGCACTGCACACAACGACCATTCCTTTATCGGCAGCCTTCGCAGCTTCACGGGACATCAATGCATAATGCCCATTCAAGTCACGGTATCTATAATTCTTCGTAGGATCATCAAATGAGTAGTAACCAAGCGATGTATTCACTAAATCCACTCCTACACTATCGGCAAACTCGATGGCTGCCGCCCAATAATCCTGCTCTACCAAATTTTCCGAATATTCGTCTTCACTACGCAGCAACCAATAAGAAGCTTCAGGAGCAGTGCCAATCATCACATGCGGCTGGTTCATAGCCATACAGGACAATACAGACATTCCATGACTGCTTTCTGCATAAATATCTGCCTCCGGATTCACAAAGTCACGCACACCGAGAATACGGATATTTTTCATGGCATCAATCTTATCCACATTATGGAAGCCGGCATCAATCACGGCAATGGTCATTCCCTGTCCCTTAAAGCCTGCATCATGCAGGAGATCGACGCGGCTCATAGCCGCTTGCGTGATTGCAGGACCGTAAAGGCTATCGGTGCGCAACGGTTTATTTATCAGTGAGTCTCTTTGAAATGCTCTTTGCGTGATACCTTTCCACACTCTTTCTGTAGAACGTACAAAAGGCAGTTGAGCTATTTCGCTGATTAAGGTACTGTCATTACAAGAAACAGTAACGAAATTATCCCATTTCCCGGTCACAAGTACATGAACACCAGTCTTTCGTATGGCATCTACATACGTCCTGCAAACCGGTAAATCGGTAGAATCAATGGGCAATCCCTGTTTCTTTCTCCGTTCTATAGATTTCTTAGACAAATACTTTTCCGGTTTTTGCAAGGAATAGTCCGTAGCCGCTTTGTCTTTCAGACTAATCCGGTATTTTAAGGTATCTCCCGGAGTAAATTGGGCAGATACCCCCAGATACAGATTTAGAGCGAGAATCAATACTATAAACTTCTTCATAAGTTATCTTTCTATTTTAATCAATCATAATTCTTCATTTTCTATAATCACCAGCCCGATTCCTCTTTGGGAAGCGATGAAAGCTCCTCCCAGCACCCGTCTTCCATCATAAAACACAGCAGATTGTCCGGGAGCAATGGCTGAAGCCGTTTCGAGGAAACGGACCAACAAACGTCCGTCTTCCAGTCTTTTCACCCGACAGGGAATCGGACGACTGCGATAACGAATCCGCACTGTCAGATTCTCACACCCGAACAGTTCCCGTTCATCCACAATCTTATCCTGCTCCGCCAACATGTATTCAGTTTCCAATTGGTCGGCATCTCCAAGCATCACCGTATTTTTCTGCGGATTGATTTTCAACACATAAGCAGGCTTTCCTAAAGCGATCTCCAGTCCTTTTCGTTGGCCAATCGTATAATAAGGTGCTCCTTTATGTTTCCCCAGTTTTACTCCTTCAGAGTTAACAAACCATCCCGGTCCGATTTCACTATCCAGTTCGGGGCACTGTTCACGAAGAAAATCACGGTAATCTCCCTTAATAAAGCAGACTTCCATACTTTCTCCTTCTTTCGACTTTGCTTCATATCCTTTCTCCGCAAGATACTCACGGACCTTTACTTTCGTATAATCTCCCAACGGGAAAATGCAACGTTTCAGCACATCCTGCCCCAATCTCCAGAGAAAATACGACTGATCTTTCTTATCATCGTCTCCGGCTACTATATAAATGTTTCCGTTTTTCTCTTCCAATCGCGAATAATGTCCGGTAGCTACCCATGCACAATTCAACTTATCCGCCCACTCCGTCAAAACACGAAACTTAAACAACGGATTGCACATCACACACGGATTCGGTGTACGCCCCTGCTTATATTCGTCTATGAAGTTTTTTACGATGGTCTCTTTAAAAGGAATACGCTCATCTGCCACATAATATTCAATCCCCATCCGTTCTGCTAACTCCCTGGCGTCCTGCGGTTCATCTCCCCACACACGCATGGTAACTCCTACAATCTCATATCCTTGTTCTTGCAGCATCAAGCAGGTAGCGGTGCTGTCTATGCCACCACTCATACCTACCAATACTCTCTTGTTTCGTTCTTCCATTCGAATTTTGAAAATTTACATGGTTACAAATGTACGAGATTTCAAAGAGAAAAGTTGCTTTTCTGAAAGAAAATCCTTATATTTGAAATATACCAAAAGCGAGAACAATTATGGCTAACCCTAGATTACCGGGCATTTCCGAAAACGAAGAAGCCTTATTGTATGCCAAATTGAATGAGTACAACCGAGGCAGAGCCTCTTTTAAAGAGGCAGGAGTCTACTTGGTGGTGTTGCCCCGACCGGGGAAACCAAACTATTCCCTTTGGCTGTACTCTCCCCTGCCCGAAAAGCAATCCATTCTTTATATACATGACCTGTCACCGGACATTAACGAATCCCTCCGGATGGCCAGTACGATGCTTTACTATTCAAGGCGTTGCCTTATTCTCATGGATTACAATGAGAAAAGAATGCAAAGTAACGGTGACGACCTTATCTTTTTCGGAAAATACCGGGGACATTTTCTTCATGAAATTTTGAAGATAGATCCTGCCTATTTAAGTTGGGTAGCTTACAAGTTCACCCCCAAAATACCTAAACAGGAACGTTTCGTTAAGATAGCACAGGCTTATCATTCCATACATTTGGATATCATGATCAGAAAGTCGAGAGAGAAACGTTCATCAAGCCGCTATTTGGGAGAATTAGGGGAAAAACTGACTGACTTAAAATTAAAAGTCACACGCGTACGACTGGAAGACGATCCATACAAAACAAGAGTGAACGGCACTACCCCACAGTTTTTTGTCAAGCAGATACTAACTTTAACCGATGCCAGTGGAAACCTGGTTATTATAAGTATTCCATCAAAAAATCCCAGTGCGGTTTCATGCACTCTATCAGGGATAGAACATGAATACCGACTGGGAGATATTATCTACATTGCATCGGCGAAAGTATCACGCCAATACGAAAGCTATGGTTCAAAGTACACGCGCCTTAGCCATGTGAAGTTCGCAAGCCTCAACGTTTAGTCCAATCGTCCTTGACAAAACTTGCCGGATAAGAAATTTTATCCACCACTCCGTCTTTCTGACGAATCCAGGACGTAAATGTACGAGCACCCTCATCTAATACAATAATACGGGCCCCGTTAGGCAAATGATTATATTCCGTATTTCCACCGGTGAAGCGTCCATAAGCCAGAAGAATACCTTTCCACATCACTGCATAATCATTATCATGATCGTGTCCTACAAACATACCCATCACATCACCCGCTTCTTTCATTGCCGCAAACATTCCCGTATTCAATTTAGGTGCACAAGCTTCCTCCATACGAGTTCCGCGAAGAATCGCGTTTTCGGTACGGGCAGCTTCATTGTATTCAGGAAGAGGAATATGGAAAAAGGCAAGAGCCGGCAAAGGCTGTCCACCATTTTGCGCTTTATAAGCTGCACTCTGCTGGCGATACCAATTTATCTGATCGAATGTAAGCCATGCATATCCCTTCACATCTTTCAAAGGAGAATAGGAATGAGAATCCATGCAATAAAGCAAAGCTGCATCCTTCTTTACATTAGAAGACGATTTCACGGTTAATACATAGTCCGGCGATAAGACTGTTCCCCGGTCAGGCAATAAATTTCCGGGAACTTTACGGATAATATCATATAACTGTTCCCGTGTCATTCCCTGTTCATTGTCATGATTACCAAAAGTGACCACGAAAGGCAGTTTGCGTTTAACTACCGGTTCCAATACCTGCAACATTCCGGAATCTGCCGGAGCAGAATAAACAACATCGCCGGTAAAAATCACCAAATCCGGGCGTTCATCATCAAGCACCTGATTTATGCGTTCCAAAGCGATATCAGAAGCCCGGTTGCCGTATTTAAAATGCACATCGGTAAATTGCACAATTTTGAATTTACCATCTTTACTAAATTTCAGTTCACTCTTTTGAGCCATACAAAAAGTCGTTACCAACAAAAAGGTAAGTGTTAAGTAAATTTTTAAGAGCCGAATCATATTTATTTGTTTTAGGGGTTAAGAAATCTTCTCTATCAGCACGGTAGCATAGGCTGATATACCTTCTTCACGACCCGTAAAACCGAGTTTCTCGGTAGTAGTCGCCTTAATGGAAATATCATCCGCATCAATTCCCATGACAGTTGCCATCGTCTCTTGCATCAAAGGAATGTGTGCCTTTAACTTCGGGCGTTCGGCACAAATGGTTGCATCGATATTACCCACTTTATATCCTTTGGTAGCAATCAATTCCACTGTTTTCTTCAGCAGAATTTTGCTATCTATGTTTTTAAATTCTCCAGCCGTATCGGGAAAGTGATAACCGATATCACGCATATTCGCTGCCCCTAACAAAGCATCGCAAACCGCATGCAACAATACATCAGCATCCGAATGTCCCAACAATCCTTTGGTATGTTCCAAAAGAATACCGCCCAGCCACAATTCACGCCCTTCGACCAACTGATGTACGTCGAAGCCAAAGCCTACTCTTATCTTCATATTTTGTATAACAAATGAGTACTAATGAATAAAAAAGATCAACGGATATAGAAATCCAGCAGTTTTTCCTCTTCCAGATAACCTTGCAAACGCTGTCCGATACTAACAGGACCTACACCGACAGGAGTCCCCGTAAAGAGTAGATCACCGATTTTCAACGTTACAAACTGACTGACATAAGCGATAATATCATCTATCTTGAAAAGCATATCTGCTGTACAGCCACGCTGTACTTCTTTACCGTCGATCAACAGATTGAAGTTCAGATTTTGAATATCTTTATAATGCTCTACCGGAACAAAAGTCCCAATAGCAGCCGATGAATCAAAACCTTTACAAAGCTCCCAGGGGTTCCCCTGCTCACGGAACTTTCGTTGAAGGTCACGGGCTGTAAAGTCGATACCGACTGTCACAGCATCATAATAGCGGTTAGCGAAACGGGAAGCGATATTTTTCCCCAATCGGTTGATACGGACTACCAATTCCGTTTCATAATGTATCTCGTTGGAAAAGTCGGGGATGAAAAACGGTTTGCCATCTTTCAGAATAGCAGAATCAGGCTTCATAAAAATCACCGGCTCCGTATTTACTTGTGTATGTCCCAGTTCTTTGTTATGCTGGGCGTAGTTCATGCCTACTGCAATAATCTTCATTATTTCTCGTTAAAATTCAATCGGTTAAACATAACAGCCAAATGAGCATATAAAGACGTATTCTGCACCACAATATTCTCGGGTACACGGATTCGGAAAGGAGTAAAGTTCCATACGGCTTTTATACCTCCGTCTACCATCTTATCTGTAATTTCCTGAGCAATATTAATAGGCACGGTCAACACACCGATATTTACATCGTATTCTTTCATCTTTGCCTCAAAATCATCAGAGTGAAAAATAGGAATACCATTCAGGTCTTTTCCCACCAATTCCGGATTCACATCAAAAGCTGCCACAATCTCCAGCCCGAAATGATGCAAACCTGAATCCCGAAGCAAAGCAGCCCCCAGGCTACCTACACCAAACAAGAAGGCTTTGTGCATATTGGTAAATCCAAGAAAACTCTCCAACACTTCAATCAGCGCATCAATGTTATACCCTACTCTCGTGCGCCCGGAGATATTGACGTAGGATAAATCCTTGGCGATTTGAGAAGCATCAATATTTATTTCCTTAGAGATTTGTGTAGAAGAGACGTACTGTTCTCCTTTTTCTTTCATTAGTTTTATGTTGGACAGATACCAGGGAAGTCTGCGCAAGGTAGGCTCCGGCACTTTATCCGCCTCTTTTCGTATAGATGTGCTCATACTTCTTACTAAATTTGGTATTTTGCAAAAGTACAATCTTTTTTGAGACTGACAACCCTATAACAGAAAACCTTAATAGAGATTAAACAAAACAATGAAAAGAGGTTCAAATTTTGCTCTTTTCCATAAGTTTAATACTTTTGAAAAGGATTAAAAATGACGAGTATGAAAAATAATGATTGGAAAGATAGATTAAACGTAGTGTATTCCACGAATCCGGACTTCGGCTATGAAATGGATAACGATGAAGAGCAAGTTACTCTCGACAAAAACAAACAAAGCCTGCGAGTTTCCATTGACAAAAAGAACCGGGGCGGTAAAGTGGTCACATTAATTACCGGATTTATAGGTACAGAAAACGACTTGAAAGAGCTGGGTAAGCTACTGAAAAGCAAATGCGGAGTAGGCGGATCGGCTAAAGACGGAGAGATTATGGTACAAGGAGATTTCAAAACCAAAATCATAGAGCTGCTCATTAAAGAAGGATACTCTAAAACAAAAGGTATAGGAGGTTAAACTAAATAGCATTTTGTAACTAGAAATTTTAAAGATATGAGAAAAGTAACATTATTCTGTGCAGCAGCGTTATTCTCACTGTTGTCATTTGCACAAGACAACAATGCTGATATCGTCAAGGTAGGCGATAGTATGCCTGCTTTCACCCTTCATTCAACAGTGAACGGTACTGTAAACTCCGAGGACTTGAAAGGGAAAGTTGTATTAATCAATATTTTCGCTACTTGGTGTGGTCCTTGCCAAAGCGAACTGGCTGAAGTTCAAAAAACACTCTGGCCTAAATATAAGGACAACAAAGATTTCTGCATGTTAGTAATCGGGCGCGAACATACCGACGATCAATTAACGGAATACAACAAGCGTAAAGGGTTTACATTTCCTCTCTACCCGGACCCGAAACGGGAAGTCACAGGTAAGTTTGCCAGTCAATACATTCCCAGAAGTTACTTAATCAACAAAGACGGGAAAGTGATATCCGCCACTGTCGGTTATAAAAAAGAGGAAATGGACAAGCTGATGAAGGAAATAGACAAAGCATTGAAATAATCCTCCCCAAGAATGTGCCTCATGTTATACATGGCAGTTTCTTGAGGAAAGGAATGATAAGATCAAATCAAAAGAAAAGGCAACTAACTCGTTATGAATTAGTTGCCTTTCTTGTATCTTCAAATAGAGAGTCTTAATGAATACCTCTATTAAGTTAACGTGTTCCGTTTTTAAGGACACATCATAGAATTTGAATCTGATTGATTATTCAGCTTTCAAAGTGAAACGCTTGAAATCAACAATCTTCAGTTCAGGGTCAGCAGCAGCCAACACTTCTCTTACAGTTTTCTTACCGTCCATGATATCTTCCTGGTTCAATAAGCAAACTTCTTTCAAGAACTTGCCCAGACGACCTTTCGCGATGTTCTGAATCATTTGTTCAGGCAGGTGTGCAGCCTTCTCTGCAGAAACAGTAGCAATGATTTCTTTTGCTTTAGCTACATCTTCAGCTGTAATCCATCCTTTAGCCATGTTGCTATCCATGTGTTCTTCGCTGTCCACATGAGCCGGGTTGATGTTAGCTTTCTTCAGAGCAGCCTCTACAGCTTTCTGTACCTGTTCTGCTTTTGTCTTCTCAATAGCAACTTCAATTTCTTTCTGTTTTACTTCTTCAGAAACGCCATCTTCATCAATAGCAATCGGGTTCATGGCAGCAATCTGCATAGCTATTTGCTTAGCCAACTGCTCGTTCACTTCCTTGTTGAAAGCAACAATCGTGCAAAGACCATTTCTGTTCATGTGATTGTAAACAGCAGTGCATACACCTTCTACAGTCATGTAACCATCCAGTTCCATTTTCTCACCTGTGATACCGCTACGGTCAGTCACTGCATCCTGTACAGTACCGTTACCCATCGGCAATGCTTTTACTTCGTCCAAAGTAGCGCATTTATTAGCCACAGCAAGATCAAGAATATCCTGAGTCAGTTTCACGAAATCAGCATTCTGAGCCACAAAGTCAGTTTCACACTTCAAAGCAACGATAACAGCACGGTCACCGGTAGTTTTAGCCAAAACGCAACCTTCAGAAGCTTCACGTTCTGAACGCTTAGCAGCAACAGCTTGTCCTTTCTTACGGATAATTTCCATTGCCTTGTCGAAATCGCCTTCAGCTTCAGTCAACGCGTTTTTGCAATCCATCATACCAGCTCCGGTCATTTTGCGCAGCTTGGTAATATCAGCCATACTTACAGCCATAATAATTTCCTTTATTTAAATGAATAATAATTTTCGAAACAAAAAAATGTGCCAATCTGCCAATCAAGATACAAGCGTATAAATATACTCTTGCACATTAGCAAATTGGCACATTTTATATATTAAGCCTCTTCGTCTTCCTTGATGAAAGCAGCAGCTTTAGCTGCGTTGATAGCTTCTTCGTCAGACTTGTCGAGTCTAGCTTTCACTGATTTCTTCTTGCCTTTGTTAGCAGGAGCTTCACCAGCAGCTTCCATATCGATCTTTTCAGCTTTTCTTTCTTCCAAACCTTCGATCATTGCAGCGCAGCAAGCATCCAAGATAACTTCTACTGATTTAGTAGCGTCATCATTAGCAGGAATTACGAAATCTACGTTTGAAGGATCAGAGTTAGTATCAACGATACCAAATACAGGGATACCCAGACGGTTAGCTTCGCGAACTGCGATGTTTTCTTTCATTACGTCGATAACGAACAATGCAGACGGCAGACGAGTCAGGTCAGCGATAGATCCCAAAGTCTTGTCCAATTTTGCACGTTGACGAGAAATCTGAAGAACTTCTCTCTTAGAAAGGTTAGAGTAAGTACCATCGTTAGTCAATTTATCGATAGTAGCCATTTTCTTCACAGCCTTACGGATAGTCGGGAAATTAGTCAACATACCACCCGGCCAGCGTTCGATTACATAAGGCATATTAACAGATTGAGCTTTCTCAGCTACAACTTGTTTAGCTTGTTTTTTAGTAGCAACAAAAAGAACTTTCTTGCCAGATTTGGCAATCTGTTTCAAAGCTTCAGCAGCTTCGTCTACTTTTGCAACTGTTTTGTGGAGGTCAATGATATGAATACCATTGCGTTCCATGAAAATATAAGGAGCCATTGCAGGGTTCCACTTTCTCTTAAGGTGTCCGAAGTGGCAACCAGCCTCCAATAATGTATCAAAATTTGTTCTTGACATCTTGTTTTTTCTTTAAATCGTTTACTTTCTTTTTTGTTTTTTCTAAACCAACCGCTGGGTAGTCTATGAGCAGAGTCCCAGTAGTTTAGATACTAAACATATTCCTCTATCAGGCAGCACATTAACGCTTGCTGAACTGGAATCTTCTACGAGCTTTCGGCTGTCCCGGTTTCTTACGTTCAACAGAACGAGGGTCACGAGTCATGAAGCCTTCTGCACGAAGAGCAGCTTTATCTTCAGCGTTCATCTTAACCAGTGCACGAGCGATTGCCAAACGCAATGCCTGAGACTGACCAGTGAAACCACCACCACACAAGTTCACCTTGATGTCATACTTCTCAGCAGCACCCAGCTTGTTCAATGGTTGTTTTACAACATACTGAAGAATAGTTGATGGAAAGTACTCTGCAAGGTCTCTCTTGTTAATAGTAATCTTTCCTGTACCTTCGCTTACGAATATGCGTGCAATAGCACGTTTACGTCTGCCTAATGCATTTACTACTTCCATTATATCTTATTTATATGAATTAATATCAATCTTTTTCGGGTTCTGAGCAGCCTGTTTGTGTTCGCTACCAGCGTAAACATACAAGTTATTCAGCAATTTAGCTCCCAGGATATTCTTAGGAAGCATGCCCTTCACTACTTTTTTCAGTAATCTCTCTTCACCGTTCGGTTTTGTGATCAAACGGGCAGGAGTCATTTCTCTCTGACCACCAGGATAACCTGTATATGACAAATAAACTCTGTCATTCCATTTGTTACCAGTCAGTTTTACTTTGTCTGCATTGATGATGATAACGTTATCACCGCAGTCTACGTGAGGAGTAAAGTTTGGTTTGTACTTTCCTCTCAGCAATTTTGCAACTTTTGCTCCCAGACGGCCTAATGTTTGGTCTGTAGCGTCAACGATAACCCATTCTTTGGTTACAGTCGCTTTGTTTGCAGAAATGGTCTTGTAACTTAAAGTATCCACTCTAATTTTGTTTTTTAAATGTTACTACTAAAAATTTCTTCACCACTCATTAGTCTTCCCCGGACAAAGGAATACTAACTTGCTATGAATTAATCTCTTATCATTTTGTGATAATAATCGGCTTGCAAAAGTACGGCTTTTCTTTGAATTGGCAAACTATTTTTGTATATTTTTCCAGTCGCCTATTCTATTGAGGGACTTACTAATACCCGTCATTATATCATTCCATTGAGTTTCGGATTACTTTGTATCTCTTTCAGAGGGAAAATCGCGGAGACGCTTATGTTGCAGATGGCAAATGTTTTTATATTTTTCAGGTTTATGGAAGATAAAAAAACTCTCATTCATTTCTGTACCCGCATGAGCAAAATTCACCTCTGTGTCCTCCGCGTCCTCTGTGGTGAACTATTGTCATCTACCCAAAGACAGCCTCTCCCTAGAGGCAAGTGTAAAGATAGAATTAATACCTTTTGCACGAATAAACGCCCTTTTATATCATGCTGTTCAGTTTTCTTTTATATATTTGCAGAGTCTGAACGGAAAAGCGACAAACTTCCCGGACAGGCATACATTATTATAAATAAGAAAAGAAAGCCTTATCAGCTTCATCCTAAAAAACGAAAATCGCCAAAATTTCGACTGATAAAGGATGGAACAGTATGATGCTTCTGTTGTTGTATGTGTGTGCACCCTTGCAAAAGGGTGCACACACATATACTATCAGCGTGGGGTGTTTATTCAGTTCATTTATCAGTCTGGTGTTTGGCGATACCACGTATTCTATGTTTCTATCCAAGTCATTTTATGAGTTTAACATTTGCTTAACATCGGTAAATTTAGCATTGTAAAACATGTATGTTTTTGGGTCGTAATAGACCTTCTTTCGCACAAGAGCCACAATAATCCTGATGAGTTTGTTCTTGACATTGTTTAAAGCCACTTGTGGCTTTTTACCACGCCCAATTAGTCGGTTATAATACTCTCTTATCTCTGGATTGAATTTTTTTGCACAATGAGCAGCCTGTCCCAGCAAGGATTTTATGAGCTTGTTGGCGAAATGGCTTGTTTTAGCCGGAGAGTGGATACTTGTGCCTGAATCTTTTCCAAACGGGGCAACACCATAATAACAGACTATTTTGCGTGCGTCCAGGTCAAAACGTCTGAAGTTGTTGGTGAAGATAAGCAAACAGGCTCCGTTTTGACGTGCAACGCCTTTTATCGAAGTGATGATAGCATAGTTCTCCTTAAGTTCGGCATCACTTTCTATGATGCGGTCTATCATCAGGTCGCATTCCTTGATGGCATTATCAATCTCAGACATTAAATGCTTGCTTTTTTAACAATGGAAAGCCCGCTGCCACAGGGGAACAGGTGCAGGCACATTACAAGCACACAAACTGTGGAATCTAAATTTAAAGACATCTATATTGAAAAACTCATACAGCAGAAAGTAGATGAACGCGGTATCAGTTATGCAGAGTTCGCCCGGCAAATTCATTGCGCACGGACTTCTCTCTACCATATTTTCAACAGTAAAAACATAGATATGGAACGTCTTCTACTCATCTCTGAAGTTCTTCAATACAACTTCATTGAAGAAGTCTATCTGCAGAAACTGAAATCCACGGACGAGAATATACCTTGCATTGTAATCCCTGTCAAAGAGAAAGGCATCGACACCTCACAGCTTCCGAACGAACTGCTGGAGTGGTTGAAGCAACAATTGTTGGATCAGTCTAAAAAATCGGGGGAGACAGTTTGGAAGTCTGGATAATGTGCTTCAGGGCATCCTATATCACAATAATTTATTCATGTCTGCACGGTAATGAATATCTTTTATTCATTACCAATATTAAGAATCAGCCTTCTTATTACTGATAAACTACCGCCTTCTCGTATACTTTATTTCTATTTATTAATCGCCGACTATAGTTGTCTGCCTGGCTGACTATAGTCGGCTGATTAGACAACAATAGTCGACTAGATGGACAACTCTAGTCGGCTTCTTAGATGCAAGCTGTTCAATTTGCTAAGATTGACAATGTCGATGCGAAGGTTGCGGACTGTGAAAGTGTAAACTGTGGGGATTGTGAAGGCGTGAAGAGCGTGAAAATAAGACTTTTCTTTATTTGTTCACAGAAAACACCTATCAAACAGATGGTTACCATCCGTGAAGGATGTGAATGAGAAAAACTAAACTTAATTGGGGCTTTGGTAATTTTCGGCACAATTAGTTCAAAACCACACCGCTTTTTAGTTAAATGAGAATTTAATACAGACAGAAGAGCATAAGAACAAAAAATAAAATAACCGTTCAATAAGCAACAGAAATTTAATATACCCACAGGGTTTTAGGACTGCCTCCCTTTTTCCCGATAGCTCATACCTCACATACTAAAAGAATAAGTGGCAGGTGGATATTTACATAGTAATATCTATCTGCCACCCCTCTATATATCGGTTTTATCCCCTTCCTGCACATGTGCGTTGGAAATTATCTCACAATATCTTCCGGGAATTTAGCCGGCATCCCCACCCTCTTCCAGGTTTCATAATACCAGGTGTTCAACTCATTTCCATTCAAATCATTCTTGATAAAATATTTCAGATGGAGATAATCATTGTCCTTAATCTCAAATTCCAAAATATTGTCCTGATTGTCCAGCATCGGGAGATGAATGTTCTTCTCGATACTTTCCTTATAAGAATCGTCCGTGAGTTGTTTATAAGTACCGTATCCAGTAATAATCGCATCCGCACCGGGAATAATGGTAAAGTTAACGATTTGTCCGTCATCACCCAATACTTTAAATGTATTACTGGGTTTCAACGCTCCCGGAACATCGGGAGACTCGGATACATAATGGCAGAGCTGCCAAATACCTTTCAAATCGGCCGCTTTGAATTTGGTTTTCTTCTGGGCCGTCGCACCTGTTACCGCTAACAACATTATTGAAAGCATGGTAAAGAAATAGAGCTTTTTCATTGTTGTATTATTTTAGTTAACACTCTCGAATGCGTATTTCCAAATATAAAGATTTATTTTGAGAATACAGCAATTCAGAGCATAAAAAAACTCGCATAACCTAAAGATTATGCGAGTTTTACATAAATATACCGAAATATTAGAAATCAGCATTTCTTGGTGTACGCGGGAACGGTATCACGTCACGGATATTCGCCATACCTGTTACAAACAATAACAGACGTTCGAATCCTAATCCGAAACCGGAGTGAGGACAAGTACCGAACTTACGGGTATCCAGATACCACCACATATCCTTCATCGGGATATGCATTTCTTCAATACGGGTCATCAGCTTGTTATAGTCGGCTTCACGTTCGGAACCACCGATAATTTCACCAATTTTCGGGAAAAGAACGTCCATGGCACGTACAGTCTTACCATCTTCGTTCTGCTTCATATAGAAGGCCTTGATTTCCTTCGGATAATCAATCAGAATCACCGGACGTTTGAAGTGTTCTTCCACTAAGAAACGTTCGTGTTCGGAAGCCAAGTCCACGCCCCAGTAAACCGGGAATTCAAACTTATGTCCTTTTGCAACAGCTTCTTCAAGAATCTTGATACCGTCTGTATAAGGCAAACGTACGAAATCATCTTTCAATACACCTTGCAGACGTTCAATCAAGCCTTTATCGAACATATCGTTCAGGAACTTCACATCATCCGCACAGTTATCCAACGCCCATTTCACACAATATTTGATGAACTCTTCTGCCAAGTCCATGTTGTCTGTAATGTCGTTGAAAGCCACTTCCGGCTCAATCATCCAGAACTCTGCCAAGTGGCGGGGAGTGTTGGAGTTTTCGGCACGGAACGTAGGACCGAATGTGTAGATAGATCCCAAAGCAGTAGCTGCCAACTCACCTTCCAGCTGACCGGAAACAGTCAGACTTGCCTGCTTACCGAAGAAATCATCTTCGTATGAGATAGAACCTCTCTCATCTTTCTTCAAGTCATACAGGTTCATGGTAGTCACCTGGAACATCTGTCCGGCACCTTCACAATCGGAAGCCGTAATGATCGGCGTATGGAAATAGAAGAAGCCCTTTTCATGGAAGAACTTGTGAATAGCAATCGCCATGTTGTGACGGATGCGGAACACTGCACCGAATGTATTGGTACGCGGACGCAAGTGAGCAATCTCGCGCAAGAATTCCATAGAGTGGCCTTTCTTCTGTAATGGATATGTATTATCGCAAGTACCCAGCACTTCGATTTCACGAGCCTGTACTTCCACTTTCTGTCCGGAACCCACTGATTCTACCATTTCTCCGTTCACGCTGATACAAGCGCCGGTAGTAATCAGTTTCAGCATCTCTTCATCGAAACCAGCCAAATCTACTACGATCTGCAAATTATTTATTGTAGAACCGTCATTCAGTGCGATAAAGTTTACTTGTTTGCTACCTCTACGGGTGCGAACCCATCCTTTCACATTGACCATAGCGCCAATATCTGTGCGCTTCAACAGGTCAACAATTTTTGTTCTACCAATCTTTTCCATTTAACTTACTTTGATTAATGAAGAATGAAGAATGAAAAATGAAGAATTTGGCTGTGCTATGCAAACACGCCCTGATAATTCTTCATGTTCCATTCCTCATTTTCAATTCTTAATTCTTCGTTCTTAATTCTTAATTCTTCATTCAAAAGATCCCATGCGGAGGTAGTTTACTTCTGCTTCCGACAGGTAACGCCAGTCTCCGCGACGCAGACCTTTTTTGGTCAGTCCGGCGAAGAACACACGGTCGAGTTTTACTACTTTATAACCCAGTGATTCGAAAATACGGCGAACGATACGGTTCTTACCGGAGTGAATTTCGATACCGACCTGGTCTTTCTTGAAATCATCTGTATAGCTGATCGCATCTGCATGGATTTCGCCATCTTCCAACTGGATACCAGCTGCAATCTGTTCCATATCTGCTTTAGTCAGGTTCTTGTCCAGATGAACATGATAAATTTTCTTCTTCAGGAATTTCGGGTGTGTCAGCTTGGAAGCCAGATCACCGTCATTCGTCAGTAACAGTACACCAGTCGTGTTACGGTCCAGACGTCCTACCGGATAAATACGTTCGTTGCAAGCGCCTTTCACCAAATCCATTACTGTACGGCGTTCCTGCGGATCATCCGATGTAGTAACGGTATCTTTCGGTTTATTCAGCAATACGTATACCTTGCGTTCGATGCTTACCGGTTCGTCGTGGAACTTAACCACATCCGAACGTTTGATCTTCGTACCCAATTCCGTTACCACTTCACCGTTTACAGAAACCACACCTGCTGTGATAAATTCATCAGCCTCACGACGGGAGCAAACACCTGCGTTAGCCAAGAACTTATTCAGACGGATCGGTTCATTCGGATCAACGAACTGTTCCTTGTACTCGATCTGTTTCTTTACGCTATACTTAGCGTTCGGATCATAATCGCCGGTACGCGGACGAGGACGATATCCTCCTTGACGGTCGTTATTATATCTCGGACGATAACCTCCACCGCCGTTGTTGCTGCGATAGCCGCCACCTTCGCCGTTATTGAAACGAGGACGATACGGACGGTCACCACCTTCACGGTTGTAAGAAGGACGTTGAGGACGGTCGCCACCTTCGCCGTTATTAAAGCGGGGACGGTAAGGACGGTCGCCACCTTCACGGTTGTAAGAAGGACGTTGAGGACGATCGCCATAAGACGGACGCTCACCACCTTCGCCGCTATTGAAGCGGGGACGATAAGGACGGTCACCACCTTCACGGTTGTAAGAAGGACGTTGAGGACGGTCATAAGAACCACCTTCGCGGTTGTAAGTACGTTGCGGGCGTTCACCTCCTTCATTATTGTTATTGAAGCGAGGACGATACGGACGATCTCCACCTTCACGATTGTAAGAAGGACGTTGGGGACGGTCGCCATAAGAGCGGTCACCGTACGAACGCTGCGGGCGTTCGCCTCCTTCATTGTTGGCATTAAATCGCGGGCGATACGGACGATCCCCGCCTTCACGGTTGTAAGAAGGGCGATACGGACGTTCTCCACCTTCTCTGTTGTAAGACCTGTTACCATCACGGCCGGCACCTGTATTCTCTTCATTGAAAGAATTTTCGCGCCATTCTTCGTTTTCTGTGCTCATTTTTTTATTCGAATAAAATTAGACTTTGGCCTCACGGCCTATTTAAAAAACACGTTTATTATATAAGTAAACAATTAAAGCCCCGTATATGTATGGGGAGTGATTGCTCTTAACTCTTTTTTAATATCTTCGCTTACATTCAATTCTTCGATAAACTCTTTAATAGAACTTTCTGTAATAGCTTGGTTGGTGCGGGTTAACGCTTTCAAAGCTTCATACGGATGCGGATAAGCCTCACGGCGCAGGATGGTCTGAATAGCTTCTGCCACTACACTCCAACAATTATCCAAATCACGATAAATAGCCGGTTCGTTCAATAACAGTTTGCGCAATCCTTTCAAAGAACTCTGGATGGCAATCACGATGTGACCGAAAGGTACACCGACATTACGCAACACTGTTGAGTCTGTCAAGTCACGCTGCAAACGGGAAACAGGAAGCTTCACAGCCAAATGTTCCAGAATAGACGTTGCTATGCCCAAGTTACCTTCTGCATTTTCAAAGTCAATCGGATTCACTTTATGCGGCATAGCGCTCGAGCCTACTTCTCCGGCTTTGATCTTCTGCTTGAAGTACTCCATAGAGATGTACTGCCAGAAGTCACGATTCATATCCACCATGATGGTATTGATACGCTTCATAGCATCAAAAACAGCAGAGAGGTTATCATAGTTCGAAATCTGCGTTGTATATTCTTCGCGTTCCAGTCCCAGCTTTTCTGCAACAAACCGATTGCCGAATTGTTTCCAGTCATATTGAGGATAAGCCACGTGATGCGCATTGTAGTTTCCGGTAGCACCGCCAAACTTAGCGGTAAGCGGACATGCTTTCAACATAGCCAACTGACGTTCGAGACGGTAAACAAATACCATCACTTCTTTACCCAGACGGGTAGGAGAAGCCGGCTGACCGTGAGTTTTGGCAAGCATCGGAATGTTGGCCCATTCTGTCGCATAGGTTTTCAACTGTGCAATCAGCTCTTCAATCAACGGGTAATAAACCTGATCCAATGCCTCTTTGATAGAAAGAGGAACAGACGTATTGTTAATATCCTGAGAAGTCAGTCCGAAGTGGATAAACTCTTTATAGTCATCCATTCCGCCCATCTTGTCAAATTCTTCTTTCAGGAAGTATTCTACGGCTTTCACATCGTGGTTAGTTACACTTTCGATATCTTTAATGCGTTGTGCGTCTGCTTCAGAGAAGTTACGGTAGATATTCCGTAAAGTTTCAAACACGCTACTATCGATTCCTTTCAATTGCGGCAAAGGAAGTTCGCACAAGGTGATAAAATACTCCACCTCTACCTGTACACGGTATTTAATCAGTGCAAATTCAGAGAAATAAGCTGCCAAAGCTTTAGTTTTGCCTCTATATCGACCATCAATCGGAGATATGGCCGTTAATACATCAAGTTCCATACGTTTTCTTAGATAATTATCAGACTGCAAAATTAACTCTTTTTCCTGAGTTATAAGATAAAAGGAGAAAGAAAGTTTGTATAAAAGAGGTAAGAAATAAAAAAAGTCTCACGAATTTCTTCGTAAGACTTCCTTTTTGGTGTGGGCGTTGACGGATTCGAACCGCCGACCCTCTGCTTGTAAGGCAGATGCTCTGAACCAGCTGAGCTAAACGCCCTTGTTAATGAGCCGGAAGTGTTTCGTTTTTTGTGTGGGCGTTGACGGATTCGAACCGCCGACCCTCTGCTTGTAAGGCAGATGCTCTGAACCAGCTGAGCTAAACGCCCGTACACTTCCGTTTCAAAAGCGATGCAAAGGTACGGCATTTTTTGAATTCTGCAAACATTTCATGTATTATTTTTCAAGAAAGTTTTTATCAAATAAAGAAACACTCTGATTATCAGCAAATAATAATAAAAACTTTTTTCTTGCCACTTTCACTTCTTCCGGTTCATCTAATAAACAGAACAAAATAAAGATAGCCGCGCCTCTTTTTCTATCATTAATAATTAAAATAGAATCTGCAGGAAAACGAATTCCCAACAAAGATAGTAACGCAGGAACGCTTAAATCCGGGAAATAACTTTTCCGGTCAAACGTTAAACAACCTGTTTGCGAACAACACGTGCCGGATTCCCGACTGCCACACTGTCGTCGGGAATATCTTTCGCCACAACGCTCCCCGCCCCTATCACACAGCGATTGCCAATCGTCACGCCGGGACAGATAATAGCACCGCCACCAATCCAGCAGTCTTCGCCAATCGTCACCGGATAAGCATATTCCTTAGAGCCTCTTCTTTCCAGGTAATCCATCGGATGATGCGGCGTATAAATCTGCACACAAGGTCCAACCAGCGTATGGGCGCCTATCGTGATATATCCTCCATCCAGGAAAGTGCAATTGGCATTCACAAATACATGTTCACCCAATTTGATTCCGTCTCCATGATCGCAATGAAAAGGCGGGCAGATTATTGAAGTTTCAGGAATCTCCGGTACCAGTTCTTCCAATAATTCCCGATACCCCGCATCATAAGTGCTCATTCCCCGCATACGCGCCAGCAGCTTCTTGGCATGTTCAAAACGCACCTGCAATTCCGGCGCAGCCATATCAGCCAACTGGCTACTACGCATCTTTTCTACTTCCGTCATACTTTATATTTCTTTACCGTTAGTAAATACAAACTTCTTTTCATCCGAAAGAAATTCGTTAAATTCGAATCCTTCCCAGGAGAAGCTTTTCAAATCCTCCGGATTTTCGATTCTGTTCTTCAGAATGAACCGCGTCATTTCACCACGGGACATCTTGATATAGATCACTATCGAAGCTAATTTCCCGTTCTTCCACACCTGAAATTCGGGAGTAACGACACGTACTTCTCTCTCCACACGTTTCCAATCGAACAAACTTTTCATCTCGTCGCTAGCCAGATTGCAGAGTATGCCTCCCGCTTTCTTTATATCTTCGATGAAAACATCCGTCAGACGGGATTTCCAATAAGAGAACATGGTCTGATTACCCGGTTCCGGCAACACTACGTCTCCTTCCAAGCGGTAGGAACGAATGACATCTAAAGGCCTCAACAACCCATAACAGAAAGAAGTCAACCGCAGATGTTCCTGCGCATATTCAAATTCTTCTTTCGAGAAATCCTTTGCATTCAGTCGCTTGAATACAATTCCGGTATAAGCCAGCAAAGCGGGCAGTTCCGATGTGTCTTCTGCATGAAAAGCCTGATAACGCTTATAATTCTCCACCGCCATCCTGGCATTTATACGCAACAGGCGTTCCAGTTCATCCATCGAAAACTGTGACATCTGCAAAGCAATCCCGAAAGCTTCTTTTTGAAATCGTGGAACTGTCGTCAAAGGTACTTTCACCTTTGAAGTCTCACTCATAGTCTTGGCACAAGATAGAAGTACTAACATTGTTTTATCTGATTTTATCTTTTCAAGAAACAAAAATAAAAAATAAATCGCTTCTCTTGCTGATGGATAGACAGATTCTACTTAGTTTCAACCAATAATTAACTTTAATCATTTATTAATAACAAAAACACTCCCTATATAGAACACACTCTGATGTGCTATATTTACTAATAAAAAAGAAACTCCCCCTTTGGACAAGCCAAAGAGAGAGTTCTCCTTATCTAATAGACAGCTAAAGCTGTTTTTATTTATATTCCTGCCAGCTCTTAATCTGAATATCATTCAGTTTCAATTCGCAGAATGCTTCGATAAAGGCGCTTGCCAAACGAGCATTGGTAATCAACGGAATGTTATGATCGATTGCACCGCGACGGATACGATAACCGTTCGTCAACTCACGCTTGCTGTGATTCTTCGGAATGTTAACGATCAAATCAAACTTATGGTCAGCAATCATCTTCATGACGTTGTTCTCTGCACCCGGTTTTTCGTCCGGCCAGTAAACTGGAGTCGTTTCTACACCGTGAGCGTTCAGGAAGGCAGCAGTTCCGGCAGTTGCGTAAATTTGATATCCCTTAGCAAACAGCATACGGCTGGCATCCAGCAAATCTACTTTCGACTTCATTGCACCGGAAGAGAACATCACAGCTTTTTCAGGAATCTTGAATCCGGTAGCAATCATTGAATTCAGCAATGCTTCAGAGAAATCGTCACCGATACATCCCACTTCACCAGTAGAAGACATGTCTACGCCCAATACCGGGTCAGCCTTGTGCAGACGAGAGAAAGAGAATTGAGAAGCTTTTACACCAATCCAGTCGATATCGAATGCAGACTTATCCGGGCGTGAGTATGGAGCATCCAACATGATGCGGGTAGCAGTTTCGATAAAGTTACGTTTCAGAACTTTAGAAACAAACGGGAAGCTACGAGAAGCACGCAAGTTACATTCGATTACTTTCACTTCGTTGTTACGAGCCAGAAACTGGATATTGAACGGACCGGAGATATTGAGTTCTTTAGCAATCTGACGGCTGATCTTCTTGATGCGACGAGCTGTTGCAAAGTAAATCTTCTGTGCCGGGAATACCAACGTAGCATCACCGGAGTGAACACCGGCAAACTCTACGTGTTCGGAGATTGCGTATTCTACCACTTCACCATTCTGTGCAACGGCATCAAATTCAATTTCTTTCGTATTTTCAAGGAACTGGGAAACAACAACCGGATATTCTTTAGAAACTTCGGCAGCCATCTTCAGGAAGTTCTCCAATTCTTCATCGTCATAGCAAACATTCATTGCTGCTCCTGAAAGGACGTAAGAAGGACGAACCAATACCGGGTAGCCTACTTTTTCTACAAATCCCTTCACTTCTTCAAGACTGGTCAGTTCCATCCAAGCCGGTTGGTCGATACCCAGTTGGTCGAGCATAGCAGAGAACTTGTTACGGTTTTCAGCACGGTCGATAGAAATCGGAGAAGTACCCAATACAGGAACCGACTGACGGTAAAGTTTCATAGCCAGGTTGTTCGGGATTTGTCCGCCTACCGAGACGATCACACCACGAGGTTGTTCGAGGTCGATTACGTCAAGTACACGTTCGAACGAAAGTTCGTCGAAGTAGAGACGGTCGCACATATCATAGTCAGTAGAAACCGTTTCAGGGTTGTAGTTAATCATGATAGACTTGTAACCCAGTTTGCGGGCAGTCTGAACTGCATTCACCGAGCACCAGTCAAATTCTACAGAGCTACCGATACGGTAAGCACCCGAGCCTAGTACGACTACTGATTTTTCATTCTTATAATAGTTTACATCGTAGCCTTCCACTGCATAAGTCATATACAGATAGTTAGTCAGTTCCGGATGTTCGGAAGCGATGGTATTGATACGTTTTACAGCCGGAAGGATACCCATCGATTTACGATGAGCACGTACGGCAAGGTTTTCTTTCTCCATGTTTCCGGTTGGATTCAGTACGAAACGTGCAATCTGGAAGTCAGAGAAACCTAACACTTTAGCTTCACGCATTACATCGGCAGGTATATCTTCTACCTTATTATAAGTAGACAATTTCGCTTTGTAGTCTACGATATTTTTCAGTTTGCCAAGGAACCATGGGTCGATCTTTGTCAGGTCGTGGATACGTTCGATGGTGTAACCTTCTTCCATTGCTTGTGCGATAGCGAAAACACGCAAGTCAGTCGGGCGAGAAAGCTCTTTATCAAGATCATCAAAGTGCAGTTCGTCATTACCTACGAAACCGTGCATTCCCTGACCGATCATACGAAGGCCTTTCTGGATGATTTCTTCGAAAGAGCGACCGATAGACATGATTTCACCTACCGATTTCATGCTTGAACCGATTTCACGGGATACACCGGCAAACTTCGTCAAGTCCCAACGAGGGATTTTACAGATATAGTAGTCAAGTTGCGGAGCTACGTATGCAGAGTTCGGGGTTCCCATCTCGCCAATCTGGTCGAGTGTGTAACCAAGTGCCACTTTAGCAGCTACGAATGCCAACGGATAACCGGTAGCCTTAGAAGCCAATGCAGAAGAACGGCTCAAACGGGCATTTACTTCAATCACACGGTAGTCATCCGTTTCAGAGTTGAAAGCATACTGAATGTTACATTCACCCACGATACCGAGGTGACGGATACATTTGGTAGAAAGTTCTTTCAACAGAGCCAGTTCTTTATCATCCAGCGAGCAGGTGGGAGCTACTACAATTGATTCGCCGGTATGAATACCCAGCGGATCGAAGTTTTCCATGCTGGCTACTGTGAAGCAATGGTCGTTAGCGTCACGGATCACTTCAAATTCGATTTCTTTCCAGCCTTTCAAAGACTCTTCTACCAGAATTTGTTTGGAGAAAGCAAATGAGCTCTCTGCCAATTTCAGGAATTCTTCCTCATTGGCACAGATACCACTACCAAGACCACCCAGTGCATAAGCAGAACGCACCATGACAGGATAACCAATTCTGCGTGCAGCAGCAATGGCATCTTCCATGTTTTCTACTGCCTGGCTGACCGGAGTCTTCATTTCTATCTCGTCCAGTTTCTTCACAAACAGGTCACGGTCTTCTGTATACATGATAGCTTCTACTGAAGTTCCGAGCACCTTTACTCCGTATTTATCAAGAACACCTTGTGTGTAAAGTTCAGCACCACAGTTCAATGCAGTCTGTCCGCCGAATGCCAAAAGGATACCATCGGGACGTTCTTTCTTGATAATTTCTTCTACGAAATAAGTATTCACGGGAAGGAAATACACTTTATCGGCAATACCTTCAGAAGTCTGAATGGTTGCGATGTTCGGGTTTACCAATACTGAGCTGATACCTTCTTCTTTCAAAGCTTTCAGTGCTTGTGAGCCTGAGTAGTCGAACTCTCCGGCTTGTCCGATTTTGAGTGCTCCAGAACCCAAAACGAGAACTTTCTTGATTTCCTTTTCCATTTCTTTTGTTGTTATAATAAGTTGTTATTTCTAAGTCCGTTCATAAAAAAAATGCGTTACCCTCAAAAAAGGATTAACGCATTACCAAAGAACTAAAATATTGTTTTTGGAAATAAGAGAAGAAGACTTTCGTTTCGGGATGAAAAACATCCGAATGTAAATAATACTTGCTTCTAATTTCCTGTTGATTCATTGTTGACTTCAAAATTTGTGCAAAGTAACGACATATTTTGCACATGACAAAAAGATACGTTCACTTTTTTACTGAAATAATTTACCGTGTTAATGAAACAGTCGTTTTTCCATTGGCTTTTAATGATTACATTCTTATCTTAAGCAGGCACAAATCATGAAGTAACTGCATTTTGATGTTTCTTTCAGTTTTTATCCTTATCTTTGTCGCCATTATATAATAAGGTAATAAATATGGGAAAAGAAAAAATCATATTGACGGGCGACCGTCCTACCGGAAGACTTCATATCGGTCACTATGTAGGTTCGTTGAAACGCAGAGTTGACCTGCAAAACGCAGGTGATTATAGTAAGATGTTTATCTTCATTGCCGATTCACAGGCATTGACAGACAATATAGACAATCCGGAAAAGGTGCGTCAGAATGTAATCGAAGTTGCTCTTGATTATCTGGCTTGTGGTATTGATCCGACTAAAGCTACGATTTTCATCCAGTCGCAAATACCGGAACTATGCGAACTTAGTTTCTATTATATGGACCTTGTCAGCGTATCCCGCCTGCAACGTAACCCGACTGTGAAATCGGAAATCCAGATGCGTAACTTTGAAGCAAGTATTCCCGTAGGTTTCTTTACTTATCCCATCAGCCAGGCAGCAGACATTACAGCATTCCGCGCAACGACTGTCCCTGTGGGTGAAGACCAGGAACCGATGCTCGAACAGGCTCGCGAAATCGTTCGCCGTTTCAACTATATATATGGTGAGACATTGGTAGAACCGGAAATCCTGTTGCCGGACAATGCAGCTTGTCTGCGTCTTCCGGGAACTGACGGTAAAGCTAAAATGAGTAAATCGCTCGGAAACTGCATCTACCTTTCGGAAGAACCGGAAGAAATCCAAAAGAAAATCATGAGTATGTATACCGACCCGGGACATCTCCGCGTACAAGATCCGGGAAAAATTGAAGGTAATACGGTATTTACTTACCTAGATGCTTTCTGCCTCCCCGAACATTTCGAACGTTATTTACCGGATTATCCGAATCTGGCAGAACTGAAAGCGCATTATCAACGCGGCGGATTGGGTGACGTGAAAGTAAAACGTTTCCTAAATTCCATCATGCAGGAGACTTTGGAACCGATTCGCAATCGTCGCAAGGAGTTCAGCAAGGATATCCCTGCTATCTACGAGATGCTTCAGCAAGGCTGCGAAGTGGCAAGGGCTGCGGCTGCCGAGACTTTGGCTGACGTGAAGAAGGCGATGAAGATTAATTATTTTGATGATAAGGAATTAATCGAAGAGCAGGTGAAACGTTTCTCGCAAGAGTAAAAGATTTCGTCTGGGAATAAACATAATTATAAGGTAAAGGCTGCCCTTCTTTTGTAGAACAGGCAGCCTTTCTTATCGGATATTTTTCAAAGATTCAGTTTGTTTCTTCCTCGTCATTCTTGAACAACACATCCTTTAGTTTCTGATAAAGGAATGAAAGTATCAGCAATATCAATCCCAGAATGATAAATACAATAATCTTGCCAATGGTCGGCATAGCCCATAAATCATCAAAGACGAGTTTGAGCAGGACTAATCCGAAAGTCGCAAGGCTCACCATGCGGAGTAGTTTCTGATGCAGGCGCATGCCCAACCCCATTTGGACGAACCCGGCAATGCTTAATGAGAGTGACAGCCCGGCACTGAAATCGTCCACTCCTACTTGCCAAAGGAAAGAGCGTACCATTGTCAGCCAAAGGAGCGTGGCAAGAATATTCAGATATACGGTGAAACGGGATTTTATGCCGATTGATGTATAGTACATACGTGCTACATAATACAAATTCGCTATTACGAACACAGCTGTCAGCCATGGTAGTACAACAGGAGGGGAAGTCCATATTCTCTGGTCGCCCCATATATTTATAATATATACAAGTACGTTTGCCCCGATAGTCAAGATATAAGAAGTGAGATGTTTCGTTATCGGGAATCGTTTTCTGAAAGCATAGCAAACACTCGAAATGGATATGGCTGTAAACAAGAACATAACTCCGCTTCTCGTCGCACCTTCAAAATACAAATTGAATTCCATCATAAATGTATAATAAAGTATGATTACGGAGACGATAAGCATAAAAGGATTCCAGAAGCTGTATTTCAACCGGCGTGCCGTAGAGAAGAAGGAATGATAATATTCCATTAATAAAGCAAATGCTCCTGTCGCTAATCCCACAAACAAAGAGGTGGCAAATGAACTATTCAGAAAAATTGTATCCAAGGAATGATGTTCAAACATCACACTATACACATCCATCAAGTAAGAAACGAAAGTGAGTCCTACCAGAACTTTAGCCGCATACTCATATACTCTAATTTTCGACTTAACATAGAGCCACAACAGCAATACCATTTCCGATGCCCAAAGCAAGGTTATATAGTTTCCGTCCAGTTGAATCGGAACTGTAATGGAGACAAATGTCAGCACAAGCCCCAACGTGGTATGCACGAGGAATTTATATTCCTTCCTATTCTTCCACAACCAAAGAACCAGTCCTAAATTAACGAGTGCGATAAACAGGCTCAACAAGCCGCTTGCTTTGAAAGATAATCCCATATTCCGCAAGAATAAGGCTCCTGAAAGTAAATAGATAAAATTATTCGTTATAATAACGAATACTAATCCCCGGCTCATCGTCCGCATATTCTCTCCACGAAGGATAGAGAACACCGGAAGTAGAAAGATAAAATAGAACAAAGTAGCAAACCAAAACAGATGGTTCGAAATAACCGTAGAACTAGAGGTATAGTTAAACAAAAGAAAGATTCCCATTATCAGGCAAGTAAAGACAAATGAAATCATTGGAAGTTCACTCCACTTTTTATAAATGGAAAGTCCGAACATACCCAGATTTAATATGCTCACGTAAGTGAACAGTACCAAATAACTTCCTTCCCCGCTACTCACTATGAATGGCGCAAGGAAGCCTCCTACAAGAGAAATGATAGCCAACTCACGCCGATTATATACCACAGACAGAATAGACATAAACACTGTGACACCAATCAGAATGATAAAGGCCATAGTCTGCGAGAAAATATGATAATAATGGAAAGCAATGGCAACTGTAAGATAGAACACAGCGAAAGCACCACCCGCAAGCAGCGAACTGAAGGTTCGGTATTTCTTTTGCAACCGTTCGGCAACAGCCAGCAATACAGCTCCCGTCAAGAAACCAAGCACGGTACGGAAGGTTTCATTAATCCAGTTTTTATCAATGGCATACTTTACAAAGAAACCTACACCGATTACAAATATAAGGATACCAATCTTCCCGAAAAGATTCTCACCGATGAATTTTTCATAGTTCACCTGTTTTTTTTGTTTCGGAACAGTCGGAACAACCGGAGTAGCCGGAGTAACCAGTACAACTGGCACAGTCGAAGATTCAGCGGATTCCTTCCGAACAGCCTCTACACAAACTTCCTCCATTCTTGTTTCAAGCGTCTTTTCAGGCGTCTTTTCCAATGTCTCACGGACAACTGCTTCAACAACCGGTTCGTGTTTTTCCTGAACAGCCTCTTCTCGTTGTCCGGTCTTTACTGCCTTAACATGCTCTGCCGCTTGAGGCATCACAGGAATATCTTTTGTTTCTTTTTCTGATATTTCCTCTTTCGGCTTGGAGGCTTCAGCAACAGAATTTTGCTGAACCTTGAGATAATCTTCCATCCGTTTCTTTATCTCATGCAACTCTTTCTCTATTTTTCCGAAGCGATTGTCCAACCTACTCAATAAAATAAATAACATAACCAAAACGAGTAGTGCATATACGGTATTAAAGTCGTCCATAATATTCCAGATTTGAGTTCTATATCACAAATATAGATAATTATTAATAGCTTCAATCAATTGTTATTAAATTATTTGGATTATCCCAATAATGCAATTTTACATCTATTGCATAAATCAGGATACAAATCCTCTAAATCAGGAAAAAAATCTCCTCATTTTATAAAAAAGAATAGAGCTTACAAATTCCAAACAATTATACGGCTTTTATTCTTCTTTTTCCTATCTTTGCCACAATATCAATAAAAATCACACAAATTATTCACTTAAACACAAGAAGCATGAAGCACCTTAAATTTCTATTTGCACTTGGCGGCATTCTTTTCTTATCTTGCCAAACAGTATCCGCACGTGGTTTAAAAATCCCTTTCGGCGACCGCGAAGTATTAACCAAAGTAGCAGATTTGCCTGATACCGAAGAGTACCAAACAGACGATGGAAACTACATTGATCTGGCAACTTTCCATCAGGAGTTCAACATCGCTTACATTCTCCCTCTATACATAGAGAAAGAGCCTCGCCTGGTCGGCTATTGCGAAAAGGAAGACACTTACTATGAACTGACGGAAGAACAACTGGCTACCATCCTAAAAGAAAATAATTTGGATGGAGAGAAGTTGAACAAGGTCGGTTTCTATTCCCGTTATGGCGGTAAAGCTGTCGGACTTCTTATAATTGCCCTTATCATTTGGGGATGTATTCCTGGAAAAAAGAAAGAAGTGAAACCCGTGGAAGTATAAAACAAACCATTATTAATAACATTAAAAAGTACAAACTATGTCTATTTACACCTTTATTCCGGTCATTTTCATTGTTCTATATCTAGGATACTGGTTTTACATGAAAAACAAAAACTCGCAACAGGCACAAGTAGTGAACAACACCGATTTCAAAGCTGAATTTGCAAATGCAGAACAGTATAAAAACCTCTGCTTAAACTCTGATTTATCTTTCCTGAAAGAAGCTATGGGAGAAGAAAAAATTGACGCTTTCAACTATGCCAGCAATGAGTATGGTGTAGCATCCGCACTCAAAGACGGAATGAAAGATAAGCTGAAAGGAATGGCCACTTTAGGAACTGTACGTTTCAATACCGTACAAACTCCCAAATATCTGGTATTGAGCGGAGACAATCTGCACCTATTCGATACAGACACAGATGGAGAAATCGACAATCATTTTGTATTCAATCAGGCGCGTCTTGAAAATTCCCGTCTCATCGCAATTCCTATGGAGGGACAAGTACAAGCACAGGCACAAGCCAGAGGAAACAACGTGAAAGCATACAAACTTTCATTGCAAACCGACGAGAAACCTGTTGAACTCATTATCTACTCCTGTCTGATATTTACAAATATCCCGGAGATTCCGACAGATCCACAAGAAACAATACAGGATATTATCATTGGCAATGACTTCTTGAAACAATTGGGTGACAAATATCCTAATTTGAAAGTCTCATTGCCGATATTTAGCTAAAGAAGGACATATACTTAGAAAAAATAACAGCGGAAGGTTAGCTAGTTACCAAACATTATGCGTCCCGGCGTCCCGGCGGATTTGCAATCCGCCGTTCTCCGAGTATCAGGATTTATAATCCGCAATACACCTATACTTTATATAGTTCGGATTGAAAATCCTGATGCTCAAAGCAATCGGATTACAAATCCGATTGAACAGAGAACAGATCTCTGCAGATACTCCCCGCAGAAATTCAAAAGTAAAATTAAAAGCGATACAGTTTCGTTCGGACAAGAAGCTGAAACAATCTGTCGGATATATAAAAATAAAGCAAATGAAGCGGGTCAAGCACTCTGCCAAATTATCGGAAATAGAGATAGACATGCGGCTAAAAGAGTATTTCAGCGATCATCAGATTATGCAACGTTCCGACTTTCAAGGCATCACGGGGATGGTACGTTCCACAGCCATGATTCATATTCGCCGACTCCGTCAGGAAGGCAAGCCGCAGAATATCGGCATTCCCAGTCAACCTATTTATGTGCCGGCCCCAGGATTTTATGGAAAGTCCAGAGATTATCAGCCTGTCAAATAAACTAAAACAAAATATCAGAGGAGATACCCCCAAATAACAGATATAAAAAAGGCGGCTGAAAGCATGAACCTCTCTTTTCAAGGTTCGCTTTCAGCCGCTATCTCTTTCCAGCAAGCGATTACAGAGAATCGCTGAATGCTGAAATCGCTTTTTTACTTTTTATTACTGTGCAGATTCTACCAATACTACACGGTTCAGAATCGGTTGACCGAATTTGTCAACACCACCACCGGCTGCAACTTTCAGTCTATCGGCAGAGATGCCATACTTCTTAACTAACAAGTCTTTAACAACCTGTGCACGTTCCAAACTTAACTTCTGATTGAAAGCAGGAGTACCGGTTGCAGAGTCAGCATATCCGTTGATTGTGTATGTAGCATTCGGAGATTCTTTTATCTTGCTGGCAAGATATGACAAGTTCATTTCTTCTTGCGGAGATAATTTATCAGAACCGATCTTGAAGAATACGGTACGCGGAGCAATGTTAGTATCTGTGATAACAACTTCTTCAGTATCTTCTACTTCTACCGGTTGCTGTGCATTTGCCAACTGCTGTTGCAATTGCATATTAGCTGCTGCCATTGCATTCATCTGATTACGCATCTGATTCAATTCGAGTTCAGAGATAATCTGTGGAGTAGGACGTTGGAATCCGCGAGTAGGGAAGTAATAAGTCACACCGAGGGTAGCACCTAAGATACCATCATAATCGGGTCTACCTCCATGTTCTCCGTCAAACTTGCCTTCCAGACCTGTTGCGCTCAACTCCAGATTCAAGTCAACAGCATTCGACAAACGGAAGCGGTTGATAATACCTGCATTGAAAGTAGCGGAGTTAGTGTGAGGACGAGAATAAGCATGAGCCCAACCGGCACCTATATAAGGGATAATTTCATATACGCGGTTCGGATTGTATCCACCGAAAAGTGCGTTCAAGTTAATCATCAAATCACCATGCAAGTTCATGTAGTCCCATCTTTGTTTGTAAGAACCGTCTTCTCTCGGACCACCCACTACATAATTAGCAGTTTCGCTGGTAGTGAATCCTTTTGCCTGCAATCCGCTGTATTGCAAACGCAGCCCGAATCCCGGAGTTACCCATTTGCCGACAGACACGTTAAATGTAGGAGCAACACGGTCTCTGAATTTGCCAATATGGTCATTGTTTCCATATAGCACTTGGGCGCCGCCTCCTACAGAGAAGAACCAGTTACTCCAGAAAGGATTAGTTATTACTTGATATTTATCTTGTACCTGAATCACTTCGTATTCAGTTACAGTCATTGTCTGCTGCGCAGAAGCGACAGACGCAACGCCGGCAAATGCCAGCAACATCAGAATCTTTTTCATATACCTAATAGTTAAGTGGTTATTTAAATCTTTTTCTTTGTTGAACTATTTAAATAACACGAACCGAACTAAAAGGTTTTAGAAAAAGATGAAATTATTTGTTTTATTTGAATAATCTTTCGATGTCTTCCTCCTTGATTGTTGTCAAAACAGTTTTCCCATCAGGGGTGTAATTCGGTGAGGGACAGGCAAAAAGGTTGTCTACAAGGCTTACCATTTCTTCATTACTCAACACCTGTCCGTAAACAATAGCCGCCGCGCGAGCCAATGTTAATGCCAGAATACTTTGGATTTCTTCCTTGACGTCACTTCCTTTTTCCATCGCCGTATGCAGCATATTACGCACCAGTTCCACCGGATTCAGACCTTCAATCCCCGAAGGAATACCATTAATGGCATAGCTACCGCCTCCCAGATTACTCAAATCGAAACCGACTGCAGACAAATCATCCATAATACTTTGCAGTACAGCTGCTTCCGAAGCCGGCAACTGTAAGATTTCCGGGAACAGGACGCCTTGTGATACCCCCTGTTTCTGTTGGATCTGTACCATATAACGATCAAAAAGTACCCGTATGTGTGCCCGGTGCTGATCGATTAGCATCAAACCGGATTTAACTGAAGTCAAAATAAACCGCCCTTTAAACTGCAAATGCTGATTTCCTTTCTCTATCACCGGTTCACTGGCATACAAAGTAGAAGAAGCGGCAGAGGTGACCGTCTCCATCTTTTCTTCAACGAAAGCGGGTTGGCCGCCAATAGAAGAGTCTTCCCAATCCATTTCGGGTTCCGGTTGCGGGTTATTCATCTTACTGGCTTTCGTCAGCCCTCCGTACAAATCTTCCCATTCCACTTTCGAACGGCTGTACGATCCGCCACCACCGCCACCGGCAGAAACTTTAAACGGATTATAATCTGTATTATAATGTATCTTCGGAGGCTCGGAAGATATTTTCTCCTCAAATGCCGGAATGTCAGGCATATCTTCCGTATCAAAGTCGATGGAAGGGATCGCACTGAATTTACCCAACGACTCCTTCACGGATGCCGAAAGTATCTGCCAGATGGCCTGTTCATTTTCAAACTTGATTTCAGTCTTTGTCGGATGGATATTCACGTCAATATTAGCCGGATCTACATCGAAATAGATAAAGTAGGAAATCTGTTCACCAGTGGGAATCAACTGTTCATAAGCCTCCATGACTGCCTTATGAAAATAAGGATGACGCATATAACGCCCGTTGACAAAGAAATACTGATGTGCCCCTTTCTTACGGGCAGTCTCCGGCTTAGCTACGTATCCAAAGATTTTCACCATGGTAGTATTGACCTCTATGTTCAGTAACTGCTGATTGAGCTTCTTACCGAAAATAGCAAGGATACGCTGGCGTAATTGTGATACCGGAAGATTAAATAACTCCGAATCATTACTATAAAGCGAAAAGGCAACCTCCGGATGCACCAAAGCGATCCGTTCAAATTCGGCAAGGATGTTACTCAATTCCGTTGAATTAGCCTTTAGAAATTTACGACGGGCAGGTACATTAAAGAATAGGTTCTTTACAGAGAAGTTACTTCCTTTAGAACAGGACACAGCCTCCTGACTTTCCACTTGAGAGCCTGCAATCACCAGTTTCGTGCCCAGCTCTTCCGATTCCGGACGTGTCTTTAACTCTACCTGTGCCACAGCAGCGATGGAAGCCAATGCCTCTCCGCGAAATCCCATTGTACGCAAAGCAAACAGATCTGCCGCTTGACGTATCTTGGAAGTGGCATGTCGCTCAAAAGAAAGACGGGCATCCGTTTCGGACATTCCTTTTCCATCATCAATCACCTGAATGCTGGTTTTACCTGCATCAGTCACCAATACATGTATATTTTGTGCATCTGCATCAATCGCATTCTCCACTAGCTCCTTGATGACAGACGCGGGACGTTGTATCACTTCACCGGCAGCAATCTGGTTAGCTACCGAATCAGGTAACAAATGAATTATATCGCTCATTCTTCGTAAATTAATAATTAAAAGTTCCAGCTTCCTGTCGCCAAATAATGCCACAGATAAAGAAGGAAAGCAATGATTATCAGTATGATTCCGAAAGAGACCGGTTTGCGGCCACTCGCTTTTCTTCTTTTCAAATGCGTAGTACCTTCGATGAACTTACCGCGAATATCCTCCGGATTAAATTCCTTTTCCGGAAGCATCCCCAAGTCACGTTTGGCGTTCTCCTCCATCTTTGCGAGCTTTTCTTTCCGCTCGTCTACATAAATGTATTGATGATTAAAGCCACGGGGCTTTCTCATTGAGTTAAACATTCCCATACTACTTCATATTTATTAAGTTTCGCTTTTCTGTTTTGGGGCGCCGATCGGTGGTCGGTTTCAGTGTATCACCCGCACGCTTACCCCGCCAGTTAAAGATATCATCCTTATTCAGCGGACGGACATAGTCGAACCAGGCAAAAGTGGGAAGACGCAATTTATCAGGCGGTATCTGGTCCATCGGATACATCGTTCCGTTGGATTTACCGATAAACAGTCCTTTTTCCATCTTCTTATCCTTCATATAAAGATGAAGCACACTACCTTCCAGACAATTAAAGCCGGTCATCGTACTGTCTTTTTCTTCCGGATAGAAAGCGGTCAACACATTACCAATCACTTCAATATGACGCATATCTCCATTAATGAAATAGGCTTTCATCTCTTTGCCGGACACTTGGTTATAATGAATAGAATCTTTCATTTCCACCGTCAACGCCTGGTTGATGATGTGCGCCCAGTCAATCGTGCTGTCATTCATATAAATCTTGATCTGCTCGCCAAGTAGTTGCTGCCCTTCATTCCAAAGAATAGGGTCGGTATACATGGTCATACAGGAATCCTTCGAATTATAGACCAGTGAGTCACATACTCCCTGAACATCCGTACGATACATACGTACCTTGTGATAAGCTTTCATCAACCGGAAAACGGAATCGGTATTCAGGTTGTAAGACACCAACTGCAATGTATCGCCATGCATAAAAAGACTGTCAGGCCCTTGCGAGTAGTCGATTGCCACCGCACGTTTCGTCGCAAACGCGGAGTCTGTCAATTCATTATAGAAACAATAATCACCCGTCAGCATATTCTTATTAATGGAATCTGTCATCTTCACATTATCGAACGCCTCGCCATAACCGATGATACGGTCATAGAACAGACTGTCGCCTACCAGTTTCTTTCCCTGATTGGTCAGTACCGAACGGTCTAACAATTCGGCTTGTTCGGTCATTGTGTTATAAAATCCCCGTTCCGAATAGATATGATTATTATCACTGACGATATTGGAAGGTCCGAGAATAACTGCGATTTTGCTTTCCGTATTATACCTTAATGTATCGGAAGTCAACACAAACTTAGGGTTTACCAACTTCACATCATGGTTGAATACCGACTGTTTTGTTGCAGGACTGTATTCTCCCCAATCGGAAGTCAATACATTCTCTTCATCCATCAAGGTTCCTCCCTCGAAATAATATCCGAGGTCGTAGAGACGGTCGTAGTTCAAGCTATCTGTTAACAGGGTGGTGTTCCGATTAATCATCTTCACATTTTCACGAAGCTGCGCTATTTGCGTCATGCCGTCATAATAAAGATAATCACCGTAGATGAACAAAGTGTCTCCCTGTTCCATACGTACATTACTGAAGGCCTCCACAGAGTTGGTTTTCTCAAAAATCAGTGCACTGTCACAGTACATATACATACTGTCATGGCGCAATTTCACGTTACCAATCAATACCTGCACATCCGGACGCGCCAACTTATCCGCCTGACCTTCATCAGCATGAAGCAGATAAACTTTGGTCTTTTTATTCTCCGGTTGTTTCTTGTTGTCCGATTGTTTCTTATTGCCTGCCGGTGTTTTGGCTTTTGAAGCCGACTTAGACGTATCCGCAGCCGATTTAATTGAATCCCCTGTTACAGGTTTCTGTCCCGTTGGCCTCACTTGTGCTACAAGACATACACCAAACAGGCATAGAAAGCCTATAAGGAGCCATCTATGCCTGTCTTGTTGTTTATTTTTCTTATTTGTTTTCAGCATATAAAATCAAAGCAAGGTTACATCAGTCCTTCTTGACCCAACCCGGATACTTGAAGTCACACTTCTGCCAGTTTTCGTTGATGCGTACATAAGTATGTTTCTGCTTGTCCAGAATCCATTTCTGCAACATCTCTTCACGGCGTTTCTCCATCACAATTTCTTTCAGGTCCTGATAGTCTTCTGCAATGGTTGCTTTATGACCGTTGATTTTTGCTTTCAACTTCACGATAGCACATACTTCTTTTCCATCCTTCTCATTAATCATTGTAAAGGCTTTGGAAATTTCACCTACATTCATCTTATCCACTACCTTAGCAACGTCTTGAGGAAGATCCTGCATCTGGAACTTAGAAGTAGTCACACCTGAATTTTCATTGATGTTCACCATAATACCATGGTTGTTACGGGTGTCTTTATCCTGTGAGATAACGGCAGCCGCATCATCAAATGTAAATTTGTTGGCACGAATATCATCGGCAATAGAATCCAGACGGGCACAAGCCTCGGTCAGTTCTTTTTCCGATACTTTCGGACGCAACAAGATATGGCGAGTGTTGACACGGTCACCACGTTTTTCAATCAACTGGATAATGTGGAAACCAAATTCCGACTCCACAATCTTAGAAACTTTCTTCGGATCTTGCAAACTGAACGCTACATTCGCATAAGCAGGGTCCATCATACCACGTCCCATGAATCCACATTCACCACCTTTAATAGCAGATGCCTTGTCTTCCGAATACAAACGCGCCAATGTAGAGAAGTCAATTTCTCCTTTTGTCACACGATCCGTATAATCACGCAACGTCTTTTTTACATCCTCAATCTCCGAGATAGGAATTTTCGGTTGTAAAGTAATGATCTGCACTTCTACCTGTGTCGGAATGTAAGGAATACTATCTTGTGGAAGGTCTTTGAAGTAACGGCGTACTTCTGCCGGAGTCACTTTGATTTCTCCTACCAGTTTCTGCTGCATCTTCTGAACGGTCAATCCGTCACGTGCATTATCACGCAGCGTCTCACGAATCTGGGTGGAAGTTTTATTGAAATACTCCTCCATCTTCTCTCTGGAACCGATCTGCTGGATGTACATGTTGGTCATCATATCCACACGCTGGATGATTTCCGCTTCGGAAACCTCGATACTGTCCAACTTTGCCTGATGCAAGAACAACTTCTGCACGGCAATCTCTTCAGGAATTACACAATAAGGATCGCCGTCAAATCTGCGTCCATTATACAAGGCATCCATACGGGCCTCTTCTACATCTGATTTCAAAATAGCTTCGTCACCTACTACCCAAACTACTTCATCAACCACATTATCTTGTGCATAGGTTGCCACATTAGCAAATATTGCCAGGACAAGGGTAACAACAAATCTAAAGTTCACAAACTTCTTCATTCTTTGTATTTAATAATTATATATAATCTTCTTCTTACTTACTGCCTGCTGATACAAGTCGTTCTTTACCTGTTCCATAAAGCTCACCCGTTTCTGATTAACCAGTAAGTCTTTCACTTCCGAACGGGCAAATTCATACGGTTTCTCTTCACCAATTCCGCGATAATCGCTCACATTCAGGAAATAATAATAGGCCGTATCTTTCAATTCTACCTGACGGTGTTTGTCTACGTACTCTTCCGGTGCCTCTACTTTTAATGAAATCATATCCAGTACATCAGTCACGGACACCCATTTGTCATAGAAGTATTCGTATTTCACTGCATTCTGTAAGCTATATTTTTCCAGGCTCTCAACAGCATCCTGTTTGTCCGACTTATACCACCTGCGCACATTGTTCAGCTGGGGAGCCGTCAACGGCACTTTGATAAACAATCCCTTAATCAACGGGGTTTCCAGCTTAAACAGTTCTTTGTTTTTTCCGTAATATTCTGCGATCTCTTGTTCGGAAATATCATTCGACAGCTTCTGGTTTATCAACTCCTGCTGATAAGTATGCATAATCAACGCTTTCCGATAATTCTCCACTAGTTTGTCTACATCCACATTATCGGGAATATTGTTCGCAGCTTTCTCATATAATAAAATCTCTTCCGCCCAACTACGAATATAATGTTCGGTGAAGAGAATACTATCATCTTTTGACAATCCGACCGGAAGCACGGACATCAAATCTTCTTTATATAAAAAGTTACCGTCCACCTCTACCAAAGGAGTCTTTCCTTTGTGGTCGCGCTGTTCCTTGCACGCTCCACAACCAAGAAGGGTAATCAGTAAGAGGACTAATATTCGCATTGGCAACTAAAATCTACTTATTTAAGGTACGAAGATAGTGAATAATCGGTTACATCAGTTATTATTAACTGTTTTTAAAACCTCTTGGTTTATTTCAACCTTACCAAACTCCCTCAATTCCCGCGCCCAGCACGTGTCAAGATAGCTTCGATAATCCTTTCGCACCTGTTCAATTACTTCCCGATAATCATCCGGTCCTTTCATTTTTTCGCCTACAACAATGGTAAAAGGATAAGACATCACGGGTTCGAAACCACCCTTCTTAAAAACCAGTTTATCTATATATTTATTGTCTCCGTCGGCAAAAATTCCTTGTTCAACCTGTATCTTTTCCGTCCCGGATGTATTAAAAGTTTGCCGAAGCTGGTCCGCCCACTCTTTTTCCGGCACTTTCTTCAGCATTTTTTTAGCTTGCTTTACCGTCTTTTTATCAACGCAATGAAGCACGACTCCTCTATACCGGGGACTCTCCCACCGATAATCCGACGAATGAAATTTGAAATAGGTAGCCAATCCGGCCCGGTCATTAATAGCAGGCAACTCTATTTTTTGTCGTGTGATTTCTTTTACCAAATAGTTTTCGTCAGATTCCCGCAAGGCAACACGAATTTCCGGATGCTTTTTATCTATATTCCGGCTTTCATAATCCAATAATGATTTAGCAATAAACCCTTCCAACTGGCGTTTGACAGATTGAGGATGAGAAGAGGCAAAACGCGTGAACATAGCTCCGGTATATGCCTGTCCATCAATCATAAAGAGATTTTGTTCTGTCCGGCCTTTCGTCAACAGCTCTTCCATTGCTGCCTGATTCGGGGTATACTGCCATGACCTTTTTAATCGGTCGAGCATCGCTGCCGTGCCTTTGTCTAAAATTTCCTTACGCCGTAACCGCTCTATCAACCTGCCACTGACATTTTCATAAGCAAATGCTTCCTCCCGGTCAATCACTTTCAAGATATGAATCCCTTCAGGAGTGAAGAATGGCTGTGATACCGCACCTTTCGCCAAAGAGAAAGCGACATCCTCAAATTCACTCGTTGTCTCCAGACCTTCTATCCATCTACTCTGCTTATCATCCGAATAGATTTCCACCATACGGTTAAAATTCAAATCCGGCTGATTCTGTATCACCCGGTATATAGAATCCATCCGGGCTTTTTCTTCTTCCAAATGACGGGAAGTAACCGTCTGCGGTAAACGTTTAAAAATTTGCATGACTTGCACCCGGCCGCTACGTGCTTTCAATCCCATCTTCTGATACAAGACACGGGCACAACTATCCATCACTTGTTTGTCAATCAGATAAGATTCTACCAATTCTGTCCAACATTTCTCGTGTTGTTTACGGAAAACTGTAGTCGTATCAAGCCCGGCAGCCCTGGCTGCTTCCACCTTCAACTTTGATTGAGCGAAAAGTGCCGCATACTCTTTTGGTGAAAGCCGGGCATTTGAGCGTTCTGCATAACGGCGGTATGCATTTTCAAATTCCGAACGGAGTACCTCTCTTCCGTTAACACGCATCAATACCGGATCTTCTTGCGCAAAGACCGCGACAACAAAGAGAGAAATACATCCCAACAACAGGCTTCTTTTCATCATCATTTTTTATTTTCCAAACAATAAACAACAAACATCACAGAGGCAATAACAGATAAACAACAAACGGTGAGCAGTGAACACCTTGCTGACAATACAGCCTGTTCACCGTTCACCGTTAATAGTTCACCGTATCTATCTATTATTCCGGACGGCTATAGTTAGGCGATTCACTAGTAATCGTCACGTCGTGCGGATGGCTTTCCATTACACCTGCATTGGTAATGCGGGTAAACTTAGCATCATGAAGTTTATCAATATTGGCAGCACCGCAGTATCCCATACCTGCACGCAAACCACCTGACAACTGATAGACAACCTCGAAAAGTGTACCTTTATAAGGAACACGGGCAGCAATTCCTTCCGGAACCAGCTTCTTCACATCAGCAGTTCCGCTCTGGAAGTAACGGTCTTTCGAACCGTTCTCCATCGCTTCCAACGATCCCATACCACGATAGGATTTAAATTTACGTCCATTGAAAATGATTGTGTCGCCCGGAGACTCTTCTGTTCCGGCAACCAACGATCCGATCATTACACAATATCCACCGGCAGCCAACGCTTTCACTACATCGCCCGAATAGCGCAAACCACCATCGGCAATCAAAGGAATACCTGTACCCTTCAAGGCTTTTGCTACATCATAGACAGCAGACAACTGTGGAACACCTACACCGGCAACCACACGAGTGGTACAGATAGAACCCGGACCGATACCGACTTTCACTGCATCCGCTCCTGCTTCTACCAACGCTTTTGCAGCTTCTCCGGTAGCAATATTACCCACTACGATATCAATGTTCGGGAAGCGTTTCTTAGCTTCTTTCAGTTTTTCAATCACAAACATAGAGTGTCCGTGAGCCGTATCAATCACAATTGCATCCGCACCGGCATCTACCAATGCCTGCATACGATCCAGCGTATCGGCAGTCACACCTACACCGGCAGCTACACGCAAACGACCTTTGGCATCTTTACAAGCCATCGGTTTATCTTTTGCTTTTGTAATATCTTTATAAGTAACAAGACCGATCAACTTTCCGTCCATTCCGACAATCGGAAGTTTCTCGATCTTATGTTTCTGAAGAATCTGTGCAGCAGATTCCAGATCAGTAGACTGGTTTGTAGTTACCAATCTTTCTTTCGGAGTCATGACAAGATCAATATGTTTAGCCATGTCTCTTTCGAAACGCAAATCTCTGTTAGTAACAATACCCACCAAATAACCTTCATCATCTACCACAGGGATACCACCGATTTTGTATTCCGCCATGATGTCCAGTGCATCCTGCACAGTAGAACCTCTTTTAATAGTTACGGGATCATAAATCATACCATTTTCGGCACGTTTTACAATAGCAACTTGTCTTGCCTGTTCTTCGATAGACATATTTTTGTGAATCACGCCGATACCACCCTCACGAGCAATGGCAATAGCCATTTTCGCTTCGGTAACCGTATCCATGGCAGCCGTCACAAAAGGAATTTTTAACTCAATGTTTTTTGAAAACTTAGTCGAGAGATCGACAGTGCGCGGTAAAACTTCAGAATAAGCGGGGATCAACAATACGTCGTCGTAAGTTAACCCATCCATTACAATCTTATCAGCAATAAATGACATAGGGCTATGCGTTTAAAAATTATTGCGTGCAAATATACGGTTTTTATTCAAAACCGCATACCTGCACGCCTATTTTTTTCGCTTTTTTAATTAGCCATTTCAGAGATGAACTTAATACGCACCAAGCGAACTTCCTCTTCAGTGAAGTCATCGCCTAATTCATCAAGCGCATCATCAATCTTATCAGTGGTAGATTCCTTGAAATAATCATAGATATCGAGCATGTGATCTTCATCCATGATTTCTTCCAGGAAATAATCGATATTCAGTTTGGTTCCCGAATAGACGATAGCTTCTACCTCGTCCAGAAGTTCACCGAACTCGATACCTTTGGAAAGAGCGATATCATCTAACGCCACTTTACGGTCAATTGCCTGAATGATAGCTACTTTCATCTTTGATTTATTGGCAACCGTACGTACCCGCAAGTCTTCGGGACGTTCTATTTCATTCTCTTCACAGTGGCGTTTGATTAATTTACAGAACTCTTCACCGTAACGTTTTGCTTTTCCGGCTCCTACACCCGGTATATTCTGCAATTCATCCAATGTCACCGGATAAATGGTAGCCATCGCTTCCAAAGACGGATCCTGGAAGATCACATAAGGCGGCACTTCCAGTTTCTTCGAGAGTTTCTTCCGCAAGTCCTTCAACATAGAATAAAGAGCAGGGTCTACCGCACAGGAACCACCGCCACGTGCCGGAACTTCTTCTTCCGTCTCTTCAAAGTCGTTGTCTTCGGTAATCTTGAATGACTTCGGCTTCTTCAAGAACTTGTGTCCTTCCTCCGTCACTTTCAGGAGTCCGTAATGTTCCACATCCTTGCTCAAGTAACCTGCGATCAGTGCTTGACGAATCACTGCGTTCCATGTTTTATCCTCTTCGCCCATACCGGAGCCGAAGACTTCGAGGTCTTCATGCAAATGCGCCTGTACTTCGGAAGTTTCTTTACCTTGTAGTATGTCTATAATATAATCTGCCTTAAAATTTTCTTTCACCGCGATAATCGCTTCAATCACGGCACACAATAACTCTTGAGCCTCCACTTGTTTTTTAGGGTTTAAACAGTTGTCACAATTTCCACAATTCTCTTCCGTATATTCTTCGCCGAAATAATGCAGCAACGTCTTGCGCCGGCATACGGAAGATTCGGCATAAGCAGCGGTTTCCAACAGAAGCTGCTTGCCAATTTCCTGCTCTGCCACAGGTTTTCCTTGCATGAACTTCTCCAGTTTCTGCAAGTCTTTGTTTGTATAAAAGGTTATGCACTGACCTTCACCGCCATCTCTACCGGCACGTCCGGTCTCCTGGTAATACCCTTCCAGACTCTTTGGAATATCGTAGTGAATCACAAACCTTACATCCGGCTTGTCGATTCCCATACCGAAAGCGATAGTTGCTACAATAACGTCCACTTTTTCCATCAGGAAATCATCCTGATTCTTAGTCCTCGCCAACGAATCCATCCCGGCATGATAAGGACGCGCATTGATACCGTTTGCCTGAAGGATTTCAGCAAGTTCCTCTACTTTTTTCCGGCTAAGGCAATAGATAATGCCCGATTTTTCCGGATTGTTTTTGATAAACTTGATAATATCCCTGTCAATATTAGCGGTCTTCGCGCGTACCTCATAATAAAGGTTCGGACGGTTGAACGACGATTTGAAAACTTGAGCATCTACCATTCCCAGATTTTTCTGGATATCATGCTGCACCTTTGGTGTCGCTGTTGCGGTCAACGCAATCAACGGAGCCTTTCCTATTTCGTTGATAATAGGGCGAATCCGCCGGTATTCCGGTCGGAAGTCATGTCCCCATTCAGAAATACAGTGAGCTTCGTCTACTGCATAGAATGAGATTTTCACCGAACGCAAAAATTCTACATTTTCTTCTTTCGTCAGCGATTCCGGCGCCACATATAGCAATTTTGTCTTTCCGGCAAGGATGTCCGACCTTACTTGGTCTATTGCGCCTTTGTTTAATGAAGAATTGATAAAATGGGCGACGCCATCTTCTTCACTGAAATTGCGCATTGCATCCACTTGATTCTTCATCAACGCAATAAGCGGAGAAATTACAATTGCCGTACCTTCCATCAAGAGCGAAGGTAGCTGATAGCATAAAGATTTCCCGCCACCGGTAGGCATCAGTACAAAGGTATCTTTACCATCGAGCAAGTTGTTAATGATCGCTTCCTGGTTTCCCTTGAACTTATTAAATCCGAAACACTTCTTCAGTTCATCTGTTAAATTAATCTTCCTTGCCATCTTAACTTAGGTTGTTTTATTCAGTTCATGGTTTAACTTTAGTAGGCTTCCTCCTTCAAGAGAGCCAAACAAAGTTATAAACAACTTCGTAATTACCAAGCAAAATGCGACTAATATTTTCAAGAAAATACAGTTACGATCATCTTTTGCAGCCTTACTCTTTGATTTTAAGCAGTTTGCAGTCGTGCCATATTCGCTTTTTCCAGTTGCATCTTTGCATAATCCAGCGTCACCTTATACTCTTTTTTGTCCTCTGAAGGGATTTCAAACATGACATCCATCATGATTGTTTCCACAATAGAGCGCAATCCACGGGCACCCAGCTTATATTCCACCGCCTTATCGACGATATATTCGAAGACAGCATCTTCAAATGTGAGCTTGATACCATCCATTTCAAACAGTTTGATGTACTGCTTGATGATAGAGTTTTTCGGTTCGGTGAGGATAGCACGAAGCGCATTCCGATCCAGCGGATTCAAATAAGTCAGTACCGGAAGACGTCCGATAATTTCGGGAATCAGTCCGAATGACTTCAAATCCTGCGGAGCGATATACTGCATCATGTTATTCTTGTCCACCGTCGCTGTTTTCTGCGACGCCGTATAACCTACGACATGTGTATTCAACCGTTGGGCGATCTTCTTTTCGATACCATCGAAAGCGCCGCCACAGATAAAGAGAATATTTTTGGTATTTACCGGAATCATCTTCTGGTCCGGATGTTTACGACCACCCTGGGGAGGTACGTTCACAACAGAGCCTTCGAGTAATTTCAGCAATCCCTGCTGTACACCTTCACCGCTCACATCGCGAGTGATGGAAGGGTTATCTCCTTTGCGGGCAATCTTGTCGATCTCGTCGATAAACACAATACCCTGTTCCGCTTCAGGTACATTATAATCTGCCACCTGAAGCAAACGGGTTAAAATACTTTCGATATCTTCGCCTACATAACCGGCCTCTGTCAGCACCGTAGCGTCTACAATGGTAAACGGCACGTGCAGCAACTTGGCAATCGTACGTGCAAGCAACGTTTTTCCGGTTCCGGTACTACCTACCATAATAATGTTCGACTTTTCAATCTCCACATCATCCCCGCTGTCTTTTTGCAACAGACGTTTATAATGGTTATAGACCGATACGGAAAGGAAGCGTTTTGCGTCATCCTGTCCGATCACATACTGGTCGAGGAATTTCTTGATTTCTACCGGTTTGGGCAGTTCTTTTAAATTGAGTTTGGTAGCTCCCGCGCTTTTCTTGCCTTCGCCCAATGCTTCCTGAGTAATCTCATAAGCCTGGGTAGCACAACTGTCGCAGATATAGCCGTTCATTCCCGTAATCAGGAATCCGACTTCGTTCTCCGACCGTCCACAGAAGCTACACCTTTTCTTTGTCTTTGAATCAGCCATTTTTATTTCTTAATCAATACCTCATCAATCATACCGTATTCTTTCGCTTCCTGAGCTGTCATCCAGTAGTCGCGGTCAGAGTCCGCCCATACCTTATCGAAATCAGTATGCGAATGATCGGCGATGATCGTATAAAGTTCTTTCTTCAATTTCTGAATCTCACGAGCTGTGATTTCAATGTCCGACGCTTGTCCTTGCGCACCACCCATCGGCTGGTGAATCATCACACGTGAATGAGGCAACGCAGAACGTTTGCCTTCAGCACCGGCAACAAGCAATACAGCCGCCATTGAAGCTGCCATACCTGTACAGATGGTAGCAACATCACTTGAAATAAACTGCATCGTATCATAAATGCCCAGTCCGGCATATACACTTCCGCCCGGAGAGTTGATATAGATAGAGATATCCTTACCCGGATCAACAGAATCCAGATACAGCAACTGTGCCTGAAGCGTATTCGCTGTATAGTCATCTACTTGTGTACCGAGGAAAATGATGCGGTCCATCATCAAACGGGAGAAAACGTCGAGTTGAGTAACGTTCAACTGTCTTTCTTCCAGAATATAGGGATTCAAATACCCGGCCTGCGATTTAATCACATCATCCAATACCATGCCATTCATTCCTAAATGCTTGGTTGCGTATTTTCTAAAATCATCCATGTTAATTGTTCCTTTCTTATAAATTAAAAATAAACGTAAGTACAAAGAAACGAAAAAGAATACAGAGACACAAAAAAACACAGAGTTATAATTTTATAAAAACTCTGTGTTTCTGTGACTTTATATTCTATTCAACCGAATGATTATTCAAACATCTTATTGAATTCTTCGATTGAAACGTTCTTGTTTTCCAAAGTAACCTGCGCTTTCAGAGCAGCAGCCAGCTTCACTTCTACCACACGACTTACCAAATTATTGATAGTTTCTTTCTTCTTCAACATCTCCTGTGCATAGTTGTCAAGCACATCATCAGGGATAGACAACATACCGTATTGAGCAAACTGTGCCTTCGTTGTTTCTCTAGCCATCTTCAGAACATCTTCCTGTTCTACTTTGATATCGTTTGCTTCAACCAACTGTTCCTTAATCAGGTGCCAAGTCAGTTCCTCGATGCTCTTATCATAGTTTTCAGCAACATATTCTTCGCCCTTTTCTTCGTTGTTCAGCAACATGATACGTTTCAGCAGAGCGTCAGAGAATTCCAACTTACCTACTTTTTCCATCATCACCTTGCGAATATCGATCAGGAACTTATAATCGCTGTCAGCAACAAATCTTGCTGCAATTTCTTCTTTAATCTTAGCGCGGAATTCCTCTTCAGTCTTCACAACACCTTCGCCGAATGCCTGGTCGAACACTTCCTGTGTCAATTCACCCGGAACAAAACGAGTGATTTCTTCTACCTGGAAGCTGAAGTCAGACTTAACGTCTTTCGCGATTTCCTTGTCGATCTTCAACAAAGAACCCAGTTCAGCAGCATGTCCGTCATAAGCAACATTCGGATTGAACACCAATACATCATTTACTTTTGCGTTAGCAAAAATAGCTTTCTGATCGTCATTCTTCATGTAAGCAGGCATCAACACAGCAGCTTCTACCTGAATACCACCTTCTTTTGTATTGCCTTCTTCGTCCAACTGTGCCAGCAGACCTTTCAACATATCATTATCTTCGTAAGCATCTACCTTATCATACTTACCAGTGCGTTGAGTGTACATCTTCACCTGGTTGTCGATCATTTCTTCAGAAACTTCGATAGAATAATAATCTACTTTATCTTTAGCGCTTACTTCTGCTTTAAATTCAGGTGCCAAAGCGATATCGAACACGAATTCGAACTCTTCCATTGTATCGAAATCAATATTCTGCTGCTTTTCTTCATTAGGCAACGGCTCGCCCAACATATTCACCTTATTATCTTTAATATAATTGTAAACAGCTTCTTGCAATGCCTTATTCACAACCTCTGCAATCACCGATTTACCATACATCTTTTTAATAAGACTTGTCGGCACCATACCTTTACGGAATCCCGGAATCTGTGCCTTCTGACGGAGTGATTTCAACTCTTTGTCTACTTTCTCCTGATAATCTGCTTTCTCAAGCTTTACAGTAAGCTCTGCGCTTACTTTGTCAATGTTTTGTAATGAAACGTTCATTCTGACAATTATTTATTTGATTTATACTTTGTTCTATACTCAAAGAGGGTGCAAAATTAGTGCTAATCTTTCAAATTTCAAAAGACATTGCAGATTTATTTCAGCAACGCCACCCATCTTTCACACATCTTTTATTAATTATTTCATCAATTCCTCATATATAAACAACAATAAACCATCAGCAACGACCACGCCGCAGGTCCCCCGGCCTACTTTTTTCTCCATCAAGCGAGCGCCCGTAACGAAGCGTTAAGAAGGGCAGACTGTTTGAGCGTAGCGAGTTTCTGCCCTTTAGCGTAGTGAAGGAAGCGAGTAGGAGAAAAAAGTCAGCCTTGAAAAGCCCGATTTAGTGAGTGTAGCCACAAGCTCGCTTGAGGATACCGAGCGTGAGGGCTTTCTCCAACTTTTCTTTGGTTCTTTCTTTTCTTTCAAGAGAAAAGGAAAGAACTTTTTTTTCTGATAATCCGCAAATTAACCTTCCAAAAAGATGGTTAATCCAAAAATTATTCTTTTCTTTGCTGCGGATTGATGGACCATTAGTTTCTCGATTTGATTACAAGGTTTTTACTTCCGTTACGAAACGCATTTGTAAACTCTCTGTCGTTTTAATCTTTTTATTAGTAACCATCTGTCCAGAGAGTTTTATTCATTTATTTATTTTTTATCATTTTCATTATGAACATTTATGTTGGAAACCTTAACTACCGTGTTAAGGAAGGAGATCTGCAACAAGTGATGGAAGATTACGGAGCAGTATCATCAGTTAAAGTTGTTATGGACCGTGAAACCGGTAAATCCAAAGGATTCGCTTTCATCGAAATGGAAGACGACGCTGCAGCTGCAAAAGCTATTGCTGAATTGAACGGAGCTGAATACATGGGCCGTACAATGGTAGTTAAAGAAGCTAGACCTAGAGCTTAATTGCCGACGCTAATATAGCTAAGAAAAAAAGAAACTTCTGTCACCCCGATGACAGAAGTTTTTTTATTACCCTTCCATTCCTTGCACTTCCACGTCCTTCACCTTACGGAGCAAGTCTGAAGCAAAGATAAAGTTATTCAGTCGTTCGTTGGTAGAGGTAAAGATATCATCTTTTGTCCCTTCCCACTCTTTATGTCCTTCATAAATATAAATCACTTTCTCGCCAATTCCCAATACAGAGTTCATATCATGCGTATTGATAATGGTCGTCATGTTATATTCCTGCGTAATATCATGGATCAGATCATCAATCACCAATGACGTTTTCGGATCGAGTCCCGAGTTCGGTTCATCGCAAAACAAATATTGAGGATTCAGGGCAATCGCACGTGCAATAGCCACACGCTTCTGCATCCCCCCACTGATTTCTCCCGGAAACTTATCTTTCGCCTCCCCCAGATTCACACGATCCAAGCAGAACATCGCCCGTTTGGTACGCTCACGCAAAGTATCATTGCTAAACATATTCAACGGAAACATCACATTGTCCAACACCGTCATCGAGTCAAACAGAGCCGCACTCTGGAAAATCATCCCCATCTCCTTGCGAAGCATCTTTTTCTCCTTCTTCCCCATCAAGACAAGGTTACGTCCGTCATATAAGACTTCCCCCTTCTCCGGAGTAAGCAATCCTACAATACACTTCATCAATACCGTCTTACCGGAGCCACTCTGACCGATAATCAAATTCGTCTTTCCATTTTCAAAACTAGCATTGATATCGCTCAATACCGTTTTGTCATCAAATGATTTATAAAGTCCTTTAATCTCAATCATCCCATCAAAAGTTTAGTTAATATCAAGTCCGCAAACAGAATCAATACACTGCTGGATACTACGGCATCCGTAGAAGCCTTTCCCACAGCAATCGATCCACCATCTACCGTATATCCGAAGAAAGCAGACACACTTGCAATAATAAACGCAAAAAAGAGGGATTTGATGATACCGGCCCAAATAAACCACTCCACAAACATATATTGCAATCCATATTCCAGATCGACCGCATTCATCACCCCGGCAAACCAACAGGTGCAAAAGGCACCGATAATTCCGGCAAAGATACTGAACGTCACTAAAATAGGAATCACAGTTACCATCGCCGTAATCTTAGGCAGAATCAGGTAGTTTGCCGAATTGATACCCATAATTTCGAGCGCGTCAATCTGCTGCGTCACCCGCATCGTTCCTAATTCCGAAGCGATATTCGATCCTACTTTTCCCGCAAGAATCAAACACATGATAGAGGAAGAAAATTCCAGCAACATAATTTCACGTGTCACATACCCCACTGTCCAGCGAGGCATCCACGGACTTTCGATATTCAACTTGATTTGGATGGTAATAACCGCGCCGATGAAAAACGAAATCAACAGCACGATACCGATGGAGTTCACACCTAGTTGCTCCAACTCGTTAAGGTATTGCCGGAAGAACATACGCATACGTTCAGGACGGGAAAAAGTCCGTCCCATCAGCATGAAATATCTCCCGACGGTTCTCAATGCTTTTATCATAACTCACACTATTTGTCTGCAAATGTACATTATTTCAGCTTATTTTTACTACATTTGCCGCAAAATAACTAGAATATGGAAGAAAGCAAGATGGTGCTCCGCACGGAAGACCTGGTTAAGAAGTACGGTAAACGAACCGTTGTGAGCCACGTTTCCATCAATGTGAAGCAAGGTGAGATTGTAGGTTTGCTGGGACCGAACGGTGCCGGCAAGACGACTTCATTCTATATGACTGTAGGGCTGATTACTCCGAATGAAGGACGTATTTTCCTCGACGACCTGGAGATTACCAAATATCCGGTTTACAAACGAGCGCAAACGGGAATCGGCTACCTTGCACAGGAAGCTTCCGTTTTCCGCCAGATGAGTGTGGAAGATAATATCGCCGCCGTACTGGAAATGACTAACAAGCCCAAAGAATATCAAAAGGAAAAACTCGAAAGCCTGATAGCAGAATTCCGTCTGCAAAAGGTACGCAAAAACAAAGGTAACCAGTTGTCCGGAGGTGAACGCCGCCGTACGGAGATTGCCCGTTGTCTTGCCATCGACCCCAAATTCATCATGCTTGACGAACCTTTTGCCGGTGTAGACCCGATTGCCGTAGAAGATATCCAGCAAATTGTTTGGAAGCTGAAAGATAAGAATATCGGAATCCTGATTACCGACCACAACGTACAGGAGACACTTAGTATCACCGACCGCGCCTATCTGCTGTTCGAAGGAAAGATTCTTTTCCAGGGAACACCGGAAGAATTATCGGAGAATCAGATTGTGCGTGAAAAATACTTGAGTAACAGCTTCGTTTTACGCAGAAAAGATTTCCAGTTGGAGAAATAGATTCACCACAGATTTTCACAGATATTTCATAAAGAATACGGGCTAATCAAATGATACAAAACTTGTAAATTGATTAGCCCGTTTTTTATTTTTAATCTGTGGAAATCTGTGTTAATCTGTGGTGAACTTTACTTCTGTCGAATATAAATATTAACCGGAGTACCTGTCAGATTCCATTTCTCACGCATCTTATTTTCGAGGAAACGTTTGTACGGATCCTTCACATACTGCGGCAAGTTGGCAAAATAGACAAATGAAGGCACTTGCGTATTCGGCAGCTGTGTGATGTATTTAATCTTGATATACTTACCTTTATTTGAGGGAGGCGGATAAGCCTCGATCAGCGGGAGCATTTCTTCATTCAAACGAGCTGTCGGAATCTTTGTCGTCCGGTTCTCATATACATTACGTGCTTCTTCCAGCACTTTCAGAATACGTTGTTTAGTCAACGCAGAAGCAAAGATGATCGGGAAATCGACAAACGGAGCAAAACGTGAACGGACAGCTTCCTCAAATGTCTTCTGCACTTTCACTGATTTATCTTCCACCAAGTCCCATTTATTAATCACGACTACCAATCCTTTCTGGTTCTTCTGAATCAGAGAAAAGATATTCAAGTCCTGGCTCTCAACACCCCTCGTTGCATCCAACATCAGAATACAAACATCCGAACCTTCGATGGCACGAATCGAACGAATCACCGAATAATATTCCAAGTCTTCATTTACCTTGTTTTTCTTACGGATACCTGCCGTATCTACCAGGTAAAAATCAAATCCGAATTTATTGTAACGAGTGTAGATCGAGTCACGGGTAGTCCCTGCAATCTCTGTCACGATATTACGTTCTTCCCCAATAAACGCGTTTACAATGGAAGACTTTCCGGCATTCGGGCGTCCTACCACAGCAAAACGAGGAATATCATCATCCAGGATTTCAGAAGATTCCTTCTTGAAATTGCTGACAATCAAATCCATCAAATCACCCGTACCACTTCCTGTCATGGCAGAAACACAATACGGATCGCCCAATCCCAGTTTATAAAACTCGGGAGCGTTATACTGTAAATCATGATTGTCCGTTTTATTGGCAACCATAATCACCGGACTATTAGCACGGCGCAGAATAGCCGCTACCTGCATATCCAGATCGGTCACTCCGTTCATCACATCCACAACGAACAAAATAACGTCCGCTTCATCCACTGCCAATAATACCTGCTTGCGGATTTCCTCTTCAAAAACATCATCCGAATTAACCACCCATCCGCCGGTATCCACCACGGAGAACTCACGGCCCAGCCACTCGGACTTGCCATATTGTCTGTCGCGGGTTGTACCCGCTTCTTCATTCACAATAGCCTGACGAGTCTTCGTCAGACGGTTAAATAAGGTAGACTTGCCCACATTCGGGCGTCCTACAATTGCAACTAAATTACCCATAGTTCAATACCTTGTTTTTTCACGACTATCACAGTCGCATGAATACTCTTAATCTAACTGATAACCAAAATTACGCAGCTCCTTATCCGAACTACGCCAATCCTTATCCACTTTCACATACGTTTCGAGGAAAATAGTCTTTCCAAAGAAACGTTCCAGTTCGCGGCGAGCCTCGGTAGCTACCTTCTTCAACGCCTTGCCCTGTTTACCGATAATAATTCCTTTCTGCGAATCACGTTCCACGTTAATCACCGCACGAATATGAATCTTCTTCGGCTCTTCCTTAAACTCCTCTACGACCACTTCCACCGAATAAGGAATCTCCTTGTCGTAGTAGAGCAGAATCTTTTCCCGGATAATCTCATTCACGAAGAAACGGGCAGGCTTGTCCGTCCACTGATCCTTTCCAAAATAAGGAGGAGAATCGGGCAACAGTTCTTTGATTCGCTTCATCACATAGTCCACATTGAACTTCGATGTAGCAGAAATCGGAATAATTTCGGCTTGGGGAAGCAGTTCTTTCCAATCTTCCACCAGCTTTACCAGTTTTTCCTGATCTGTAAGATCTATCTTATTGATGAGCAAGAGCACAGGCACCGTCATCTGGCGTACCTTCTCCATAAACTCATTATTCTTATCCGGCGTCTCCACCACGTCAGTCACATAAAGCAAGATATCCGCATCCGTCAATGCCGAAGTAGAAAAATTCAGCATCGACTCCTGTAGTTTATAATTGGGCTTCAATACTCCCGGAGTATCAGAAAAAACAATCTGCATTTCATCCGTATTATAGATTCCCATAATCCGGTGACGAGTTGTCTGCGCCTTGAAAGTAGCGATCGAAATACGTTCGCCCACCAAAGCATTCATCAATGTCGATTTTCCGACATTCGGATTTCCTACAATGTTTACAAAACCTGCTTTATGCATTTCTCTTCATTTTATTGGTTGAGACAAAAAAACGCATCGAATCGAAATAGGATGCGTTTTTGAGTGTTATAGTTCAGTAACTTACGTTACGATTCCTTTTTTCCGTCATAACCCCATTTCACGTAAACTGCGCCCCATGTAAATCCGGCACCGAATGCAGTGAAAATGATATTATCACCTTTCTTGAGTTTATCTTCATAATCCCAGATACACAAAGGAAGAGTAGCAGCACTGGTGTTACCGTAATGCTCAATATTTACCAACACTTTATCCATTGGCACCTCCATACGGTGAGCCACGGCTTCGATAATGCGGACATTCGCCTGATGCGGAACAATCCAGTTGATATTATCTTTCGTCAGACCATTCTTTTCTGCAATAGCAGCAGATACATCCGACATGTTAGATACAGCATATTTAAACACTGTTCTTCCTTCCTGGTGCAAATAGTGCATTTTATTGTCTACTGTGAAATAAGACGGAGGACAAACCGAACCACCAGCTTTCATGTGGAGGAAAGGCAATCCTTTGCCATCAGTTCTCAGTATCGAATCCATGATTCCGTAATCTTCCGTAGTCGGTTCCACCATAAAGGCAGCAGCACCGTCACCAAAGATAGGGCATGTAGCACGATCTGTATAGTTAACCATTGACGACATCTTATCGGCACCGACAATGATAATTTTCTTATATCTTCCCGAACGGATGAAATTAGCAGCTGTCTCCATTAAATACAGGAAACCACTACAAGCAGCTTGCAAATCGAAAGCAAATGCATTCTTCAGTCCGAGTTTATCACAAAGAATAGAAGCTGTAGAAGGGAAGTGATAGTCAGGAGTAGTGGTAGCGACAACAACCAAATCAATGTCATCAGGATTAGCACCAGTTTTCTTCATCAACTGTTTGGCAGCTTTGCGTGCCATGTATGAACTACCTAATCCTTCCTCATTCAGAATATGTCTCTCCTTTACTCCGATACGAGTCATAATCCATTCGTCGTTGGTATCCACCATTTTTGATATCTCGTCGTTAGTTAAGATATAATCGGGAACGTACCCGCCGACTCCTGTGATTACTGCATTTATTTTTTCCATCAAACCTATTTTAAATTAGCAATACTATAATACTTAAAGCAGCCGGAGAGCTTTACCCTCAGGCTGTTTTCAGTATAACTGTACTAATTATACAGCTGCTTCTTTCTCAATAGCGAGCTTACCTCTGTAATAGCCACAAGCACCACATACAGTGTGGTAAACGTGCCATTCGCCGCAATTCGGACAAATAGCCAATGTAGGAGCTACTGCCTTATCATGAGTTCTTCTCTTCGCTTGTCTCGTACTTGATTGTCTTCTCTTAGGATGTGCCATTTTCTTAAAACTTTAATTATTATCTAATATTTTTTTTAATTCATTCCAGCGAGGATCAATTTGTTCCTCCACTTCTTCCTCAATTACGATGTCATCTCCACCTGTGTCGAAAGTATCATCGCTATCCTCATTCGCATTTGTTTTCAAATGCTTGTTCAATTTACTAGTTACCGCTTTATTACACTTACCGGGAGCATGTACATGCTTCATCGGAATAGACAGCGCAACAAATTCATACATGAACCATGCAACGTTGATTTCCCCTTCTTCCTCGGGAATCACAATCAGGTTGTCACCTTCTTCTGCATATTCATGACCAAACTTTACCATCAGTTTATCAGAAGAACTGATAGGTAGCTCCATATCATCCAGACAACGGTCGCATGGTACCCATACCATTCCGTCAGTTTGGAAACTCAGCTCGAAAGCACGAGAGGTTCTTTTCACAGTCAATGTAACATTGACCTTTCCTTTCTGAACTTCAGGACCATCAATGTGAGCGAAGTAAAGGTTATCCAATACAAACTCATACTTAGCAGAGTCTGCTTGCATACCTTTCAAGTCAATTTTGTATTTATCAAATTTTCCCAAAGCTTCTCTCTTTTTTAAATCGTTAGCTTACAATTCGGGCGACAAAGATACAAATAAATATCCTCATAACATACAAATTATCAGTAAATATTCACTTTTTTAATAGGTATTATGAGGTTTGTATCTGCTAAAAAGGGTGGTATAAATACCAAAGTAATAAAAAACAGAAAGCCTCGCCCGTCAATAGACAA
>NZ_QTLK01000012.1:170910-182949 GCF_003602705.1 Bacteroides sp. AM16-13 | reverse complement strand
TACCTTTCCTCTAAAAAGAAAAATCTCCTGCTCTTATATTCGCATGTAACTTACTTGTATCTAATTAATTATACTTATAGTCCGTAAATTTTCCCACAAAACGCCTAAGACGACAAGTATTTTGTCGTCTGAACTAGTAAAGTTTGTTACTTTCCTCTTCAGCCTAAAAGGACTACGCCGGTGTCCAATCCCTCTATAGATACAATAATTTTGTAAACGCGCTCATGTGGCAGCACAAAGGTAATTATGTTGTCGATAGAGGTATATCGGAAAGGTCTATCCGACCAATAACGATTCTAATGCTTGAATATCATTTTGCCATTCCGCCTGCTTTTCAAGCCGCTTGAGGTAAACATCTATAAAATCCTCGTCTTTTGTCAGCATATGCCATACTGCGACCAATAGTTTTCGGGCGATGGCTACTTGTATCTTCATCTTGTTCTTATGGCGTTGGGTGCATTGCACGTAGCTGAAATTTGAGAAAAAGCAGTTTCGGGTTCTTGATGCGACCCAGGATATTTCAATCAATATCTGACGCAGGAATCGGTTCCCATGCGTCGTCCTGTTGCTTTTGACTTTATTGTTGCTTATATCATTGCGTGGTTTCAATCCACACCATCCCACTAGGTTTGTTGCTTTTTCAAACGGTTTCATGTCAGCCCCGGTCTCCGCAATTATAGCCGAAGCGGCGCGTTCTTTAACACCGGGGATACTCTGTAGACGTTTGAATTGTTTCGGGAAGTGTTCCTGGCACATGGCAATGAGAGCATTCCTGCATTCTTCGATTTGTCTCTCGATTACCTCTATAAGCTCTGCGTATTGCTTTAACAAACAGATGTCTGCCTGGTGAAAGTCACCCGTTACGGCATCCTTTATGATGTTGCGTCCGTATTTCCGTAGAGTTTTTCCATGAATGAGTTTCACCAGCTCCTCAGGGTCGGTTATCCCGGTTATTATTGCACGGACGCACTTCTGATAGCTTTTTCCATTGACTCGGGATACATAGTTACTTAACCGAAAACCACATCGCTGTAAAGCAGCGTCCTGTTTATTGCTGTTATACGTCAGGTCTTCATTCAGGTCGAAGATGCGACGGTTATACTTGCGCATGTCCTGCACTCTCTTATCTGGCACAAAACTTCCACGAATCAGATTCTTCAACAAGCATTCCGCTATCCATTGGGCATCCTTCACATCACTCTTGCGACCGGGAAGCTGCTTTATAAAATAAGGATTTACCAATTTGAGAGACATGCTCTCGCACAAGGCATTCCACACAGGGACCCAATAGGTCGAAGTGCTTTCCATTGCTGCCTCTGTCACCCCATGAGAAACCATCTCGGAACACATAAGTTCTAAATCAGGAGTCAATGTACCATAAACTTTTGCAAAAATAACGGCCTCTGTATTATCCATCACACAGAGATAAATTGTATCTTTGTGGACATCAAGGCCGGCCACGATTCTGTCTTTGTCCATATTTGAGATTTTTTAGTTACACTCCTTAAATATAGGACATTCGTAACAATTAAACGAAGTATGAAGCAGAGTTTGAGGGTTGGCCTCGGTTTTTATTGTGCCGGTGTAGAAAAACTCGATTTTTCTATATAATTTTGTAGACAAATAATCTAAAAATAAATATACTAGAGAATGAAAAAGTTAATCTACACATTGTTCTTTGTCTTTATCTCCGTTGTAGCCAACGGGCAGGCAAAGTACGTATTCTATTTCATCGGGGATGGAATGGGAGTCAATCAAGTAAATGGTACGGAGATGTATCAGGCGGAAATTCAAAATGGCCGTATTGGTGTTGAACCTTTGTTATTTACTCAATTCCCGGTTGCTACTATGGCAACTACTTTCTCTGCTAAAAATTCAGTAACCGACTCTGCTGCTGCAGGTACTGCATTAGCAACAGGCAAGAAGACTTATAATCATGCAATTTCTGTGGGAGAGGACAAGAATGCTATTCAGACTGTAGCTGAAAAGGCAAAGAAAGCTGGTAAGAAAGTTGGTGTAACTACTTCTGTTAGTGTAGATCATGCTACTCCTGCCGCATTCTATGCACATCAACCCGATCGTAATAGATATTATGAAATAGCTTTGGATTTGCCAAAAGCAAATTTTGATTTTTATGCAGGTGGTGGTTTTCTTAAACCGACTACATCTTTTGACAAGAAAGAAGCTCCAAGTATTTTCCCTATTTTTGAAGAAGCCGGATATACAGTAGCACGTGGCTACAATGACTATAAGGCAAAAGCAGCAAAAGCAGAAAAGATGATCCTGATTCAGGAAGAAGGTGCTAATCCATCTTGTTTACCTTATGCTATCGATCGTAAAGAAGGTGATTTGACTTTAGCGCAGATTACAGAAAGTGCCATTGATTTTCTTACTAAAGATAATAAGAAAGGGTTTTTCTTGATGGTAGAAGGTGGCAAAATAGACTGGGCGTGTCATGCGAATGATGCTGCTACAGTGTTCAACGAAGTAAAGGATATGGATAATGCTATCAAGGTAGCTTATGAGTTTTATAAAAAGCATCCGAAAGAAACCCTTATTGTCGTTACTGCCGACCATGAAACAGGTGGTATCGTGCTGGGTACAGGAAAATATGAATTGAACCTGAAAGCATTGCAGCATCAGAAACATTCTGCTGACGGACTTTCACAACGTATCAGCGAATTGAGGAAATTAAAAGGCAATAAAGTGACTTGGGAAGATATGAAAACATTCTTGGGCGAAGAAATGGGTTTCTGGAAACAATTCCCTATTTCTTGGGAACAGGAAAAGAAATTACGTGATGAGTTTGAAAAATCATTCGTGAAGAATAAAGTCGTATTTGCTGAAAGTATGTACTCTAAGAGTGAACCGATGGCTGCACGTGCTAAGGAAGTGATGGATGAGATTGCTATGGTAGGTTGGGTAAGTGGCGGTCACTCTGCCGGTTATGTACCTGTATTCGCTATCGGCGCAGGTTCTCAACTGTTTGGAGAAAAGATTGATAACACGGAGATTCCTAAAAGAATTGCGAAAGCAGCCGGATACAAATAAATATCGGTAAAGACATAAAAAAACCGGGAGTCCAAAAACTTCCGGTTTTTTATATATGTTCTTGTCAATTATGCTTTTACACGTCCTACATAAGAACCATCGCGAGTGTCGATTTCAATTGTTTCACCTTCGTTGATGAACAATGGAACACGTACGGTTGCTCCTGATTCTACAGTGGCAGGTTTCAGCGTGTTGGTAGCTGTATCACCTTTCACGCCCGGTTCTGTATAAGTCACTTTCATTTGAACCTTGATCGGCATATCTGCATAAAGAACAGTTTCAGTAGAAGCGTCAGAAACAACTTCCAATACTGCACCTTCGAGCAGGAAGTCAACACCGTTAATCAAATCGTGAGCGATAGGGTGTTGGTCGAATGTTTCCTGGTTCATGAAGATATAATCTTCTCCTTCTTTATACAAAAATTGGTACGGACGACGTTCTACGCGTACATCTTCCAACTTTTCACCGATGTTGAAACGGCGTTCAAGAACGTAACCGCTGACTACATCTTTCAGTTTAGTACGCATGAAAGTATTACCTTTACCTGGTTTTACATGCAGGAATTCGATACAGAAATAGAGCTTTCCGTCCATACGGATACAAGTTCCGTTTTTGATGTCTTGAGCATTAATCATACTGCTATTTTTCTTAATATATTATTGTTATTTAATTGTTTTCGCAGGAATTCGACTGCAAAAGTAATCTAAATCGGTAAAAAACACAAAAACTTTTGAGCAAAAATGAGTTATCTCTTGGTTAATTTAAAAAAAGTGCCTATTTTTGCAGCCCGATTACGTAGAATAATAACATAAAAACAAGATACAGTAATGAAAAGAACATTTCAACCCTCTAACAGAAAGAGAAAGAACAAACACGGTTTCCGTGAGAGAATGGCATCGGCTAATGGTCGTAGAGTATTAGCTGCTCGTCGTGCAAAAGGCAGAAAGAAACTGACTGTTTCTGATGAGTACAACGGACAAAAGTGATAATCACTTGTCATCAGGAAACAAAAAAGGCGGGGAATTTAATCTTCGCCTTTTTTGTTTCCTGATTTTCAGGAGAATAGTATGTTAAAAAGCGCTATTGTTTGCTCTTGTTTATGACTTTTTGCTTTTCTTTGTGGAATAGAACAAGACTCATAAACAAACATACGTAATAGAAGAGCGGATTCGGGGGATTTGAAAACCCGCATAAATATAATAAGGTTGTTGAAATCTATAGGAGTGGGGATTATAGTTGCAGCAATTCTGGCGATGATAAGCGTTCTTGCATAATAGATGAGGACATTTTTCATCGCCTACTTTTTAAAAGTTCAACTATTTTGTCGTATCTTTGGCGCATATTAACAGCAATGCGTATGACTATTAAAGAATTCTTTTCTTTTAAAACAAATAAATTCTTCTGGGTGAATATGATCGCCATGATTGTTGTGGTGGTAGTGATGATATTCGGTGTATTGAAATGGCTTGATATACATACTCATCATGGTGAAACTGTTGCCGTTCCCGATGTGAAAGGGATGACGGTGGACGAAGCAGCGAAAATGTTCCGGAATCACGGTTTGGTATATGTGATTTCCGATACCAAATATGTAAAGGATAAAGCAGCAGGTATCATTCTCGAACTGAAGCCGGGAGCCGGCGAGAAAGTGAAAGAAGGACGCACAGTATATCTGACTGTCAATACGTTGGATGTCCCTTTGCGTGCTATTCCCGATGTGGCGGACAACAGCTCGCTCCGCCAGGCGCAGGCTAAATTGCTGAATGCCGGTTTCAAACTGAATCAGGTTCAATTGGTAAATGGTGAGAAAGACTGGGTATACGGCGTGAAGTACCAGGGACGTCAGTTGGCTGCGGGTGAGAAAATTCCTGTGGGATCTTCGTTAACATTGATGGTCGGAAACGGCTCCGGTGATACGTCGGAAGAAGATTCAGCCGATGTTTCCGTAGATACGGACCAGCCGGTTACGTCAGAATCGTCATCTACTCAAGATGATAGTTGGTTTTAATAGATAAATAACAGAAACGGACTCGCATGATAGAGGAAGAACTTCCGGATGAACTGGAGAATGATTTGGACGATATAGAACCTGTCGGTGACGAATCCCAGCTTTACGAACACTTCCGCGTGGTTGTAGATAAGGGACAGGCGATGGTCAGAGTCGACAAATATCTGTTCGAACGTATTGTCAATGCTTCGCGCAACCGTATTCAGAAGGCTGCCGAAGGCGGATTCGTTATGGCCAATGGCAAGCCGGTGAAGAGTAGCTACAAAGTGAAACCGCTGGATGTCATAACGGTGATGATGGATCGCCCCCGTTATGAAAACGAAATTATTCCTGAAGATATTCCCCTTACTATTGTTTATGAAGATCCATACGTAATGGTGGTGAATAAACCGGCAGGGTTGGTAGTGCATCCGGGACACGGAAACTATCACGGCACGCTTGTCAATGCGCTCGCCTGGCACATGAAGGATATACCGGATTACGATGCCAATGACCCGCACGTGGGACTTGTTCATCGCATCGACAAAGATACTTCGGGCTTGCTGGTGATTGCCAAGACACCGGATGCCAAAACAAATCTGGGACTCCAATTTTTTAATAAGACTACCAAACGCAGATATCGTGCTCTGGTGTGGGGCGTTGTGGAACAGGATGAAGGAACGATTGTCGGTAATATCGCCCGCAATCCGAAAGATCGGATGCAGATGGCGGTGATGTCCGACCCGACGGTGGGCAAGCATGCCGTTACGCACTACCGTGTATTGGAAAGACTGGGATACGTAACCCTTGTGGAATGTATACTTGAAACAGGACGTACCCATCAGATCCGTGTCCACATGAAGCATATCGGTCATGTATTGTTCAATGACGAACGCTATGGCGGGCATGAGATACTGAAAGGAACTCATTTTAGTAAATACAAACAGTTTGTAAATAATTGCTTTGACACTTGTCCCCGACAGGCTTTGCATGCTATGACGTTGGGGTTTGTGCATCCCGTCACAGGTGAGGAGATGTACTTTACTTCCGAACTTCCGGATGACATGACCCGGCTTATCGAGAAGTGGAGAGGCTATATAAGTAATAGAGAATTAGAATGAAACGCAACATCGCTATCGTAGCAGGAGGGGATACCTCTGAAATCGTAGTTTCCCTGCGTAGTGCACAGGGCATTTATTCCTTTATTGATAAGGAAAAGTATAATTTGTATATCGTGGAGATGGAAGGCCGTCGCTGGGAAGTACAATTGCCGGACGGAAATAAAGTGCCGGTAGATAGAAATGACTTTAGTTTTACGAACGGAACGGAAAAGGTTGTGTTCGACTTTGCTTATATCACCATCCATGGTACGCCCGGTGAGGATGGTCGCCTGCAAGGCTATTTTGATATGATGCGTATACCGTATTCCTGTTGTGGAGTATTGGCAGCTGCCATTACATACGACAAGTTTACCTGCAATCAATATCTGAAAGCTTTTGGAGTGCGCATTGCCGAATCATTGTTGCTGCGCCAGGGACAATCGATTTCTGACGAGGAAGTAGTGGAAAAGATCGGTCTGCCTTGTTTTATCAAGCCTAGTCTGGGAGGTTCGAGCTTCGGAGTTACGAAAGTAAAAACAAAAGAACAAATACAGCCGGCCATTGTTAAAGCTTTCGGAGAGGCGCAAGAAGTACTTGTAGAAGCGTTTATGGATGGAACGGAACTGACTTGCGGCTGCTATAAGACCAAAGAGAAGACAGTTATCTTCCCGCCTACGGAAGTGGTGACGCACAATGAGTTTTTTGATTATGATGCTAAATATAATGGACAGGTAGATGAAATCACTCCTGCGCGTATCTCGGACGAACTGACCAAGCGTGTGCAGATGTTGACTTCGGCTATCTATGATATATTAGGTTGCTCCGGCATTATCCGTGTAGATTATATTGTGACTGCCGGTGAAAAACTGAATCTTCTCGAAGTAAACACTACTCCGGGAATGACTACTACCAGCTTTATTCCCCAGCAAGTGCGTGCAGCCGGACTGGATATAAAGGATGTGATGACCGATATTATTGAAAACAAATTTTAATCACGTGATGGATCTGACAGAGTTTAATGAAATTCGTCCTTACAATGATGAGGAACTTCCTCAAATCTTTGAGGAACTGATTGCCGATCCGGCTTTTCAGAAAGCTGCTACCGGGGCTATACCGAACGTTCCATTTGAACTTCTGGCGCAGAAAATGCGTGCCTGTAAGACTAAACTTGATTTTCAGGAGGCATTTTGTTATGGCATTTTGTGGAAGATAGCGGCAGATCATACCGCCGGGCTGACTCTGGATCATACCGCCATACCGGATAAAAGTAAAGCTTATACGTATATATCGAATCATAGAGACATTATTCTCGATTCGGGCTTTCTCTCTATTTTGTTGATTGACCAGGGAATGGATACGGTAGAAATAGCGATTGGAGATAATTTGCTGATTTATCCCTGGATTAAGAAACTGGTACGTGTCAATAAATCATTCATTGTGCAGCGGGCATTGACCATGCGGCAAATGTTGGAATCTTCAGCGCGTATGTCCCGTTATATGCATTACACCATTTCGGAGAAAAAACAGTCTATTTGGATTGCGCAGCGTGAAGGACGTGCAAAAGATTCGAATGACCGTACGCAAGACAGTGTGTTGAAAATGCTGGCAATGGGTGGTGAAGGTGATTTGATAGACCGTTTGATGGAAATGAATATTGCTCCGCTTGCTATTTCATACGAATATGACCCGTGTGATTTTCTGAAAGCGCAGGAGTTTCAGTTGAAGAGAGACATCGAAGGGTATAAGAAGACGACGCAGGACGATTTGATTAATATGCAAACCGGTCTTTTCGGATATAAAGGCAGGGTACATTTTCAGGTTGCCCCTTGTCTGAATGATGATCTGAAAGAGTTGGACCGTTCGTTGCCGAAACCGGATTTGTTTGCCCGTATCTCTGCCTGTATTGACCGCCGCATTCATCGTAATTACCGGATATATCCGGGAAATTATGTGGCGTACGATTGGCTGAATGGCACAACGGAATTCGTGTCCAATTACACGGAAGAAGAGAAACAACAGTTTATGAACTATATTGAACAACAATTGGCAAAGATCAAGATTCCGAATAAGGATGAAGACTTTTTGCGTGAGAAGTTGTTATTAATGTATTCCAATCCGTTAGTTAATTATTTAGCAGCTTGCCGATGAAAAGAAGAAAATTACATGTTATTTGGTTGTGGGGATTGCTTTTCCTGATGACTGCCTGTGGAGATGATGATTATTATTATCCTTCGGTGAAACTGGAATTTGTGACTGTAGAGGCCGGGGAAGACGGTCGTATACAAACGCTTATTCCTGATAAGGGAGAGGCTTTGCCTGTGGCGGAAGACCGTACGGGTTCTACTATTGCCGCAAATACCTCCAGACGTGTAATGAGTAACTATGAAGTGCTTCCGGATGGAAGTGCGGCTACTATATATTCTTTGCAATCGCTCATTGTGCCGGTGCCTAAGCCGGAAGATGATCCTGTGTATAAAGACGGTATAAAGCAAGACCCGGTAGAGGTGGTCAGTATCTGGCTGGGGAGGGATTATCTGAATATGATTCTGAATCTAAAAGTCAGTACAGGCAAAGGACATACTTTCGGCATAGTGGAAGATGTGTCTGAACTTAAAACAAATGGTATTGTGAATATGTTATTATACCATGATGCGAACAGTGATGAAGAATACTATAATCGGCGTGCTTACATCTCTGTTCCTTTGGCGCAATATATTGATGAAGAGCATCCTGGCCGGACTATGAATATTAAGTTTAAATATTGTACGTACGATAAGGATGGATCTGCGGTAGTATCTGAAAAGTATTGTGATCCCGGGTTTGACTATACTCCTGGGCAGAATTGAATAATAGAGTATATATGTTTAAATTGAATCAATTAATCGTGGGGATATTTTTATTTCTCTCTTCCCTTTTCTCTTGTCAGCAGAAAGGAGATTTTCAATCCATGAATGTAGAGGAATTTGATTCTCTTATTCAGAATGAGGATATACAACGTCTGGATGTCCGCACACTTGCGGAATATTCGGAGGGGCACATCACGAAGACAATCAACATCAATGTGATGGATGATTCTTTTGCTTCAATGGCTGATTCATTATTACAGAAGGATAAACCGGTGGCTGTGTATTGCCGTAGTGGTAATCGGAGCAAGAAGGCTGCGGCAATTTTGAGTGAGAAGGGCTATAAGGTCTTTGAGCTTGATAAAGGATTTAATTCCTGGCAGGAGGCTGGCAAAGAAATAGAGAAATAAGGTAAAGTAAAGAGCGGGCGGTAAGTAATAGCCTGCTTTTATTTTAAATACAATAAGAACAAAAGAACATCTCAATTTTCAAATCCTGTTTTTATATTTATAAGTAGGATTTTAAGGAGATGTTCTTTTGTTCTTATGCGTTGATGGAAAAGGCTTTTCGGCCTCTTTATTTTTCGGTTATTTTAGTCCTTCCAATAGTCTCTTCAGAACGACAGTTGCCGAGATTTCACGATTAGCAGCTTCCGGAATAACGATTGATTGCGGGCTTTCGATCACATCGTCTGTCACAATCATATTTCTGCGAACCGGAAGACAATGCATGAAATAAGCGTTGTTGGTAACTGCCATTTGACGGTCGCTGACTGTCCAATCACGATCTTTACTTAATATCTGTCCGTAATTGTCGCCAGAATAAGCTGCCCAGTTCTTGGCATATATAAAGTCGGCTCCTTCGAAAGCCTTCATCTGGTCGTATTCTACTTTTGCGTTGCCTACAAATTGCGGGGCGAGTTCATAACCTTCGGGGTGGGTGATGACAAATTCGTAATCCGTTGCGTTCATCCATTCGGCAAAAGAATTGGGAACAGCTTGTGGCAATGGACGTGGATGTGGAGCCCAGGTCATGACCACTTTAGGACGTGCTGTTTTCTTGTATTCTTCAATGGTAATCAAGTCGGCAAAGCTCTGCAATGGGTGGCGTGTTGCCGCTTCCATCGAAAAGACGGGACGTCCGGAGTATTGGATAAATTGATTGATAATCGTTTCCTGATAGTCAAAGTCGCGGTTTTCGAAACGGGCGAAAGAACGTACTCCGATGAGATCACAATAACAGCCCATCACCGGAATGGCTTCTAAGATATGTTCCGGTTTATCGCCATCCATAATTACGCCACGTTCGGTTTCCAGTTTCCATGCACCTTGATTGATATCTAGTACCATTACATTCATTCCCAAGTTGATTGCAGCTTTCTGTGTGCTAAGGCGGGTGCGCAGACTGGAGTTGAAGAAGATCATCATCAAAGTCTTGTTTCGTCCCAGTTCTACATATTTGAAACGATCTTTTTTAATTTCGAATGCTTCTGCAAGGGCTGATTTTAAATCGCCGATGTCCTGTACGCAAGTAAATTTCTTCATATCATTTATCTTTTAATTCTTAATTTTCAATTAGTTTCGTTCAATACCTTGTTTGATTTTTAACGATAACGGTATCGTCTCAATTTCTTCTCGTTTGCCCGTCTCCTTCGATGACCCATTTGTAAGAGGTGATCTCTTCCAGTCCCATCGGACCGCGCGCATGTAGTTTTTGCGTACTGATTCCGATTTCTGCTCCTAATCCGAATTGCGCTCCGTCAGTGAAGGCAGTAGATACATTGGTGTATACGCAAGCTGCATCCACAATCTTTGTGAATAAGGCTGCACGTTCCTTGTTTTCGGTAACAATACACTCGCTATGTTTGGAGCTGTTTTCCTGAATATGGCCTAAGGCATCTTCGAAGCTTTTTACGGTCTTGACAGCCATTTTATAATCTAGAAACTCTGTGCCGAAACTTTCTGCTTTGGCGTGTTCCAGAAGTTCGGCAGGATAGCGGCCTTCTAATGCTTGATAAGCCTGTGCGTCAGCATAGATAATGACATGGCTGTCTTTTAGTTTCTCGCAAAGCATAGGGAGATCGGTCAGTCTTTTCTCATGTATAATGGTGCAGTCCAGCGCATTACATACGCTAACCCTGCGTGTCTTCGCATTGTGAATAATAGCTGCCCCCTTGTTTACATCTCCAAATTCATCAAAGTAAGTGTGACAGATACCTGCCCCTGTTTCAATAACGGGAATTTTTGCATTCTCGCGTACGAAATGAATCAGGCTGCTGCTGCCTCTGGGGATAATCAGGTCTACGTAACCCACAGCATTCAGCAATGCTGCCGTAGCTTCTCTATCAGCCGGAAGTAGTTCTACAATGTGTGGATTGATATTGAATTTCTTCAATACTTCGTGAATCACACTGATGATAGCCCGGTTGGAACAATCGGCATCACTTCCTCCTTTCAATATGCAGGCATTTCCACTCTTTAAACAAAGGGAGAAAACATCAAAACTGACATTCGGACGGGCTTCATAAATGATTCCTATCACTCCGAAAGGAACACTGACTTTTGTCAATCTCATCCCATTGGGACGAACGCTTTCTTTCAGCACTTTACCTAAAGGAGAGGGGAGTGTCGCTACATTGCGTGTGTCGGCAGCAATGCCTTTTAAACGTTCTTCCGTCAATTTCAACCGGTCGTACTTCGGATCATTTTTGTCCATCCGTGCGAGGTCTTTTTCATTCTCTGCAAGAATGAAAGGTGTTTCTGCAATTGCTGCGTCAGCTACTGCATTTAAAATCTGATTGATGATGTCATCATTCAGCAAGGCTAATTCCCGACTTGCCACCTGTACGGCAGCAAAGGTCTCGTTTAAATTTGTAGTCATTTGCTCCTTTTTTGCATTAAATGGAAAGATAAACTATGCAAATATAGTGAATGATGTGAATAAAACTTGTTGAAAACAGAAATAAATGTTGCTTTTGTGATGGTATATAGATTGTAGAGACATATAGTTCTAATTTCGTATCTCTTTTTCTGATTAGTTGAAAATTCATTTCGGTATA